>JAADIE010000081.1 GCA_013151495.1 Nitrospirota bacterium
CGCGACGTTAATGCAGTGCTTCTACCCCAGGTGGTGGCACCGACTTAATCGCGGTGTACAAGGGAGAGTATATTGCGCTTTTCAATGATAAAGAACTGCTTACTAAAGAAAAGGACTCTTATGGTGCCACTCATGCAGAAGTAGGGGGGTGGTTTCTTGAAGAGGCTCTGTTGCCAGAGGAGATTGTCTTTCCGGTATATTACCATCATGACCTTGAGAAGATAGAGAAACATAAAGGAATTGCTCTGGCTGTTGCCCTTGCGGAGGCACTGGTTTCAAAGTTTAGTAGCAATACTACTTCTGATGGAATATACAATGAGGAGATAGAGCAAACACTGCTTTCATTGGGGTTAAAGGAGAAGGATATTGAGGATATAGGGGAGTTAATCGAGGTAGAACAGGAGAATATCAGAACCTTTTTTGGCCTGTAGCCTTCTGATCCCTTTACATAGTTCAGGAGACAGTCCCCTTGACTAAATTTTTACCGTTATGTCTTAATTTCTATACAGGTATTTTATGCTGCTTCATCATAGATTTATAGAAACAGCAAAAAAGAAAGCTGACAAAATTGCCTTTATCGATTGTAATACCGGTAAGGAAATCTCCTATTCCAGGGCACTTATTGGTTCTCTGATCCTTTCAAATCGATTCAAAAAGTTCAGAGATGGCTTCCTTGGTATAATGCTTCCCACATCGGCTGGAGCCGGGCTTTCAATCATCGCCTCATTAATGGCAGGTAAAGTGCCAGTTATGATCAACTACTCAACAGGGGCCGAGCAAAACGCCCTTTACGCAAAGCGTAAATGTGATTTTCACACCATAGTGACATCAAAAAAACTTCTTGAAAAGATAGGTTGTCCTAAACTGGATGGAATGATCTTTCTTGAGGATATTATGGACAGTGTGGGGAAGATTGAAAAGATTAAGGCAGCAGCATTTTCGAAAATGCCAGCTTCAGTGATAAAGGCCCGATGTGCCAGGGCAACAGAGGATGACGATGCAGTAATACTATTTACGAGTGGAAGTGAAAAGGATCCCAAGGCTGTAGAGCTTACCCATAAAAATATCTATACAAACATAGAGGCCTTCAGCCAGGTTATCGAACTTTCAGAGAGAGACCGAATGCTTGCAACACTGCCTTACTTTCATGTATTCGGACTTACAGTTACACTCTGGGCCCCTCTTTATCATGGAATGACAATTATAGCCTATGCAAACCCACTTGATTTCAGGAAGGTCTGTGAGATCATAAAACAGCACAGGCCAACCATGATGGTGGGCACTCCGAGTTTCCTGTGGGGCTATCTCCGTAAATCCGAGCCCGGAGACTTCCAGAGCATCAGAATTGCTGTTACTGGTGCTGACAAATGTCCGGAGCCCTTGAGGGAAGAGTTTCTTAAAAAACATGGCCTGCAATTACTGGAAGGTTATGGCACCACAGAGACGGCCCCTGTTATTTCTGTAAATACTCCAGATGCAAACAGGCCTGGAAGTGTTGGCAGGGTGATACCAGGTGTAGAGGTACGAATAGAGGATTACGAAACAGGCCAGACATGCCCCCCGGGCAAGGTTGGACGGATCCTTGTGCGGGGGCCAAATGTTATGAAGGGGTATCTGGACGACCTTGAAGAGACCTCCATGAGGATTCGTCATGGATGGTACGACACAGGGGATATGGGCTATTTAGATGAGGATGGATTTCTCTGGCATGCGGGTAGGCTGAAGAGGTTTGTAAAAATAGGAGGTGAGATGGTCTCACTTGTCAGGGTTGAGGATGTTCTTCAGAGGTTACTGCCCGAGGATACGGACTGTTGTGTTGTGGAGGTACCAGACCCCAAAAAGGGTGCCCGGATTATAGCTGCTGTTACCAGGAAAATAGATGAAAAATCAATCCTCAAAGAGATGGCCAGGGAACTTCCAAATATTGCCCTTCCTAAGCAGTTTGTGGTTATTGAGGACCTGCCCAAGATGGGAAGTGGTAAGGTGGATTTCAGAAGGGTTACCGAGATGGTTCATGAGATGACCTGAATTTATAAATATTTTTAATCAACCCTTTCAGTTGTTTGACTAAATCCAGGGCATTATGTTATCAATATACTGATGAACCCCTTTTCAGAGCTGACAAGGTTTATCAAAGAAAAGAAGGAACGGTATTATTACAGGAGACGCTTTCGTGAGCTTGAGCGGGAGCTTGAGTCGTTAAGGAAGTTTATCGAATTCAAGCTAAACAGCATGGAGAAAAACCTTAACGACAAGATAACTCAGCTCGAGTTCAGGGTACAGCAGCTCGAGGATTACAAAAAGGAGGCTGATTGCCTCTCAAAGGTTCTGGATTCCTGTGACCCGGATATTCGCAGGAATTAGGCCTTATAAAATGATAAATGCGGGCGTAGCTCAGCTGGTAGAGCACAACCTTGCCAAGGTTGGGGTCGCGGGTTCGAATCCCGTCGCCCGCTCCATATAATATCCGGCGGCGTACCCAAGCGGCTAAGGGAGAGGTCTGCAAAACCTTTATTCGCCGGTTCGAATCCGGCCGCCGCCTCCAGACAAAAATTCCCACCTTACAATAATCTCAAAAAAAAGATCCATTTTAATGATTTAATCAGGAAGAAAGGACTGTGTTGTTGATGTTCTGGTCGATTAGTCCAAGAGATTCAAGATAGTTGTATATGTCTTTCATGGCCTGCTTTATGGCCCTTTTCCCGTACATACCAACACCTGCATAAAAGAACTCAAGCTTTGCAAGATGCTTCAGTATGTACCGCCATGAATAGAACCTGGCCATGGCTTTAAGGGATTCTATCTGGAGGGTTACCGGATTCATGCTTTTCGGCATAAAGACCACATGATGGGCGTCGTACTTGCTCCAGTCTGTATGTAGAAGTCGTCCGTCTTCCTTCATTTCATAGAAAAAGGGTGTTCCAGGAAGGGGGGTAAGGATCATAAACTGTACGGTGTCAATACCGAGTTTTATGGCAAAATCAGCAGTCTTTTTTATGGTATCCACATCATCGGTATCTGCTCCAAGTACGAACATCCCATGTATGTAAATGCCGTGGTCTTTTAATGCCCTTATGCATCTGATAATATCTTCGGTATCCTGTTTTTTATTGTAAGCCTCAAGGGTCTTAGGATTTATAGATTCAAACCCAATATATGTGGTGTCGCAGCCTGAATCAGCCATTAGTTTTAAAAGTTCAGGGTCTTTTGCTACATCGGTTCTGACCTGAGCTGTCCACTTTAGCTTAATTCCCTCATCAATAATACCCCTGAGGATCTCTTTGGTGCGTTTTTTGTTTGCTGCAAAGTTGTCATCTACAATAAACTTTGTTGACT
The DNA here is from genome assembly GCA_013151495.1 of Nitrospirota bacterium. Taxonomy (GTDB): domain Bacteria; phylum Nitrospirota; class Thermodesulfovibrionia; order Thermodesulfovibrionales; family JdFR-85; genus JAADIE01. The sequence continues at coordinate 3,337 of JAADIE010000081.1, forward strand.
TTGTTACTTCTGAAACATACTTGAACTCCTTAATTGTAGCCTCAACTGATTTAAAGCGATATTTCCTGCCAAATATCTGTATGACAGAGCAAAATTTGCAGTTATATGGACATCCCCTTGATGTGGAAACAGGATAAACATTTGTTGGCTTCCAGTTATGGACAAGTGAAAAGTCAGGCTCGGGCAGGCTGTCGAGATCTGTTATAAGTGGATGAGGAGGATTATTTATCACCCTTCCATCTGAGTCCCGATAAGAAATGCCCTTTATCTCGGAAAGGGCTGGCCTGCCTTTAGTCAGGAAATCTATGAGGGCTGGTAAACTGTAATCACCCTCACCCCTTACCACAAAGTCGGCATGCTCCAGGGCCTCTTCCGGTAAAAAAGAGGGGTGAGCACCACCAATGATAACCGGGATGCCTTTACTGCGCAGATTGTCGGCAATAGAGTATGCCCTGATGGCTGTTGAAGTGATAGTTGATATACAGACAAGATCAGAGTTTTCTATGTAAGACCAGTCTGGCTCGGAGATATCCTCAATAAAGGCCTTTACCTCAAAGCCACGCTCTTTGAGTATGGTAGAAAGCAGTACTGCACCCAGTCGAGGAATAGGAAATTTGCTGTAAATATGTGCCCCCGGCGAGCGTGCTTCAATAAATGAAATTCGTTGTACTTCCATTTAGCTTAAGTATATGACATTTCAGGGTGGCTTTGCAACAAAAAAATAAATTCCTTTTAAAAAAGATAGGCTATAATTTTAAAGGAATATGAAAAGACTGAAAATTAAGGTAACCGGAAGAGTTCAGGGCGTTGGATTCAGACCCTTTGTTTACAACCTTGCAAAGGCCCTATCGCTTAGAGGGTATGTGTTGAACTCATCAAAAGGGGTGGTTATAGAGGTGGAGGGCAACCGGGTGGAGGAGTTTCTTCAGAGATTAAAACAATCACCACCTCCGCTTTCAGATATCGAAAGGGTGATTGTAGAAGAGGTATCACCTGTAGGGGAGCAGGATTTCAGGATACTTGAAAGCCAGGAAGAGGGAAGCTTTACCCATGTCTCCCCGGATGTATCTGTTTGTGAAGAATGCCTTGGGGAAATGCTTGATAAAACGGACCGGCGATACCTGTATCCCTTTATAAACTGCACAAACTGTGGCCCAAGATACTCCATTACCCTTTCACTTCCCTATGACAGGCCAAACACCACCATGAGGATCTTTAAGATGTGCCAGAAGTGCCAATCAGAATATGATGACCCCACAAACCGAAGATTCCATGCCCAGCCAAATGCGTGTCCTGAGTGTGGCCCTTCTCTTAGCTTCAGACTAATTAATAAGGCCTTTAAAAGATGTGTAGAAGAAGATCCTCTACAGAGTACCATAAACCTGTTGAACTCAGGTGCTATTGTGGCGATTAAAGGCCTGGGGGGTTTTCATATAGCCTGTGATGCCCTGAATGAAAGGGCTGTAGAGAAACTAAGGGAAAGAAAGCGTAAAAGTAACAAACCCTTTGCCCTTATGGCAGCCTCGGTGGAGATTATAAAGAGGTTTGTCCTTATGGATGACAGGGAACAGGAGCTTCTTGAGTCAAACAGGCGGCCAATCGTGCTTATGAGAAAACGACCAGGCTGTGAGATACCAGAGGTTGTGGCACCAGGGAATAGATACCTTGGTTTCATGCTCCCCTACACACCTTTACACTATCTGCTTTTTTATAGCCCCCCTGGTTCACCTGAAAACCCCCTCTTTAAATGTCTTGTCATGACCAGTGGAAACCTGAAGGAAGAGCCAATAATACATAGAAATGATGATGCCCTGGAGAGACTGTCGGGACTTGTAGATGCCTTTTTGTTTCATAATCGAGATATATTTATGAGGGTGGATGATTCGGTGGTGAAAAAGGAACTCTTTATCAGAAGGGCAAGGGGGTATGTTCCAGAACCGATAGTGCTTCCAGATGATGGACCAGAAGTGCTGGCCACAGGTGCTGACCTGAAAAATACCTTTTCATTGACTAAGGAAAACTATGCTATCCTGAGTCAGCATATAGGTGATATGGAAAACTATGAAACCCTTCTTTTTTTTCAGGAGGTCCTTGAAAACCTGAAGGCCCTTTACAGGATAAAACCCATTGCTGTGGCTACAGACCTTCATCCAGGTTACCTCAGCCGTCAGTGGGCTGATAGTCAGGCCCTCCCGGTTACCTATATCCAGCACCATTATGCCCATGCAATGGCCGTAGTGGCTGAACATGGGCTTAAGGCCCCGGTTATAGGAGTGGTTTTTGATGGCACCGGTTATGGCCTTGATGGACGCATCTGGGGAGGCGAGTTTCTCTGGGTAGATACAGAGGGCTTTCAGAGGCTTGCCCACCTGGATTATCTGAGACTTCCAGGTGGTGAAATGGCTATAAAACAGCCCTGGCGTACGGCCGTGGCATTACTAAGAGGGTTGTATGCTGAGGAAACAGAGGGGTTTTTGAAGAGACTTGGTTTTTTTGAACGAATAGATCTGAAACAGATAGAGATGGTGCTCTCGATAGCAGAAAATGAACAGTTCAGTCCATTTAGCTCAGGCGCTGGCAGGTACTTTGATGCCCTTTCTTCCATAGTATCTCTGGTTGATTTCAATACCCATGAGGCTGAGGCTCCAATGGCTCTGGAGGCAATTACCCTTGATGGTGTGGATGAGGTATATCCTTTTGATATAAATGAAGAGACAATACCAATGGTGATAAGTCTTAGAAGATGTTTCCAGAGGGCTGTAGATGATTATCTTCAAGATGTGGAGCTTGAAATTATAGCCACAAGGTTCCATAATACAATGGCAGCCCTTATAAGGGATACAGTGATGAGGCTTAAGAGCCGGAAAGGGGAGGTAAAAGAGGTGGTGCTTTCTGGTGGGGTTTTTCAGAATAGTTATCTTCTTTCAAAGACCTTTGAATATCTTGCTGATACAGGTTTAAAGGTCTATTTTCACAAATCCATTCCACCCAACGATGCCTGTATCTCACTTGGGCAGGCATATATACTCAGGGAAAGGTTAAAAAGGGGGATGAATGTCTGAAGGAAGGCTACTCAGGGAGTATGTTAAGAGGCTTGCTCAGAGGATTGGCAGGCCGGTGAGGTTGATGGAGGTCTGTGGTACCCACACGGTGAGTATCTTCAGACACGGCATCAGGGCCATGCTCCCTGAGGGGGTTGATCTTCTTAGTGGCCCTGGTTGTCCTGTATGTGTAACCTCCATTGAGGATATAGACTGGGCAATAGCCTTTTGTAAACAGGTTGGTGGTGTAATTGCCACCTTTGGTGATATGATGAAGGTGCCTGGTTCTGATATGAACTTCTTTCAGGCCAGAGCTGAAGGAGCTGATATCAGGTTTGTTTACTCTCCTGTTGATGCCCTTAATATTGCAGTTGAGGAACCAGATAAAGAGGTGGTATTTTTTGCTACCGGCTTTGAGACCACCTCTCCCACTGTGGCAGCAGTGCTTAAAAGGGCACTTGATGAAAGGGTGGGGAACTTTTATATCTACTCGGTTCATAAGCTTGTACCACCAGCCCTGAAGGCACTGGTTGAGGACAAGGAGGTAAGGGTTGATGGTTTCATCCTGCCAGGGCATGTAAGCACCATAATCGGCAGCAGGGGGTATGAGTTTTTAGCAAGACAGTACAAACTACCTGGAGTTATAACCGGCTTTTCTCCTGAGGAAATAATGCAGGGGATTGCCATGCTTCTTGAGCAGATACTTCAGGGCAGGGCCGAGATTGAGATCCAGTATAAAAAGGTGGTAAGGCCTGAGGGTAATCCTCAGGCATTGAGGCTTTTAGAGGATGTCTTTACACTGGCCGATTCCTACTGGAGAGGTATCGGTATGATTCCCCAGAGTGGACTGGAACCAGCCGAGCAGTATTCTGAACATGACGCAAAGCAGGCTTTCAGGCTTGAGTTTACATCAAAGCCAGAGCCACGGGGTTGTTCCTGTGGTGAGGTGCTCAGAGGTGTTAAGAAGCCAACGGACTGTCCGTTGTTCCGAAAGGTCTGTACCCCTGAACGGCCAGTTGGAGCCTGTATGGTAAGCACCGAGGGAAGTTGTGCTGCCTACTATAAGTATAGCTATTGATTAATGGATAGCATGTTTATCTTGTGAGCCAGGCAGCCAGCGCCAAAGCCATTGTCGATGTTAACAACCGCAATGCCTGGAACACAGCTATTAAGCATAGAAAACAGGGCAGTCAACCCACCCAGTGATGTGCCATACCCTGTTGATGTGGGCACCGCAATAATAATCTTATCTGTCAGTCCACCAACAACAGAGGGCAGGGCACCTTCCATACCAGCCACCACCACAATTACCCTTGCCCTTTGTATGGCATCTTTGTAGGCAAAGAGCCTGTGAATACCGGCAACACCGACATCATAAACCCTTTCAACCTGGCTTCCAAGAAAGGATGCAGTCAGCGAAGCCTCTTCTGCTACTGCCCTGTCAGAGGTGCCTGCAGTAAGTACCAGAACCAGTCCCTTTTTTTCGGTATCTTCACCGGCCATTATGATTCGGGAATCAGGATAGTACCGGGCCTTTTTTATCCTTAGTTTCTTTTTTATCTCCTCATTTGCCCTGGTTATTAACAGCCGACCAGAACGTTTGTATATAAGCCTTGATATTCTTACCACATCATCAGTGCTCTTTCCTTCTGCAAAAACAACCTCTGGTATTCCCTGTCGTATATCCCTGTGATGGTCGATATGGGAGTTTTCAAGAGACTCAAAGGGAAGGTGTTTCAGCTTTTCAAAGGCCTCGTTTAAATCGAGCCTGCCCTCTGATAATGCCCTGAGAAGTTTTTTCAGGTTGTTGGCTGTCATGGGTTACCATTTAATCAGGGCTGAGCCCCAGGTTAACCCTCCACCGAAGGCCTCAAGAAGAATATAATCGCCCTCTTTTATACGACCGGTCCTGACTGCTTCGTCAAGTGCAAGAGGTATAGAGGCAGCAGAGGTATTGCCATGACGGTCGAGGGTAAGCATAACCCTGTCCAGCCCCAATCCAAGCCGTTTTGCTGTGGCAGCAATAATTCGGTGGTTGGCCTGATGGGGTATCAAAAGAGAAAGTTCATCGGGTTTAACGCCATTTTCCTTGAGCGTGTCGACCACAAGCCTCTCAAGTGTTCGAACCGCCACCTTGAAGGTCTCGTTGCCTCGCATCTTTATGAAATGAAGCCTTTTCTGGACGGTCTCCTTTGTTGCGGGCATTCTTGAGCCCCCTGCCGGTACATGCAGAAGGTCCCACATCGAGCCATCAGCATAGATGTTTACCGAAAGGATACCCCTTTTGCCTTTTGTCTTCTCTAAAACCACTGCTCCTGCGCCATCGCCAAGAAGCACACAGGTGGTTCGGTCTTTCCAGTCGGTAATTCTCGATAACACCTCTGCCCCCACAACCAGCACCCTTGAGTACACACCAGAGCGAATAAAGCTGTCTGCTACTGAAAGGGCATAGATGAAACCAGAGCATGCAGCATTAATATCGAAGGCTGGAATGTTTTTTATACCAAGTTTGTGCTGAAGTATGCATGCTGTTGAAGGAAGAATCATATCAGGGCTTACGGTGGCTACCAGGATCAGGTCCAGTTCCTTTGGCTTGATACCAGCGGCCTTTAATGCTTCTTTCGAGGCCATAAGGGCAAGATCAGAGGCTGCCTCCTGTTTGTCGGCGATTCTTCTTTCCCTTATGCCTGTCCTCTCTCTGATCCATTCATCAGAGGTGTCAACCATCTTTTCAAGATCAAAATTAGTCAGAACCTTCTTGGGTAAATATGAGCCGGTACCGATTATCTTTGCATGTACCAATTATCCTGTTTGACCTCCTTTTATGTAGTCTTTACTGGTTCGGGTTGTTGCTGGGGCGAAAGGATATCCCGATATCTACTTAGTTCCTCTATGATCTTCTGGTAAAACCTCTGCTTGGCAAACTCGTTGGCAAGTTTTATTGCATTTCTTATAGCCTTAGAGCTTGAGCGTCCGTGGCTTATTAAACAGGTGCCGTTAATACCAAGAAGCGGAGCCCCACCGTATTCGGAATAGTCGGTTTTCTTTTTAAAATTACGCAGTGCGGGTTTAAGCAACATATAGGCAATCTTTCCGGTCTTTATATCGGCAATCTCCCTTTTAAGCATCTTCATAATCGTGTCTGCCAGCCCCTCACTTACCTTCAATACAATGTTTCCTATAAAGCCGTCACACACAACCACATCTGCCACACCGACAAAGATGTCCTTGCCCTCAATATTTCCGGCAAAGTTAATGTCGGTGTTTTTTATCAGCTTGAAGGCCTCTTTTGTCAGGAGATTTCCTTTTGTATCCTCCTCACCAATACTCAGGAGTGCAACCTTGGGATCCTCAACCCCGAGAATCCTCTTTGAAAATGCCCTTCCCATAAGGGCAAATTGAAGGAGGTTTTCGGGTTCGGTATCCACATTTGCGCCTGCATCTATAAGGACAAACTTACCGGTAAGGGTGGGCATTGTGGTAGCTATGGCGGGTCTATGTACACCGGGAGACTTGCCAAGCAACAGAAGGGCCGTTGCCATCACCACCCCTGAATGTCCTGCACTTACAAAGGCATCAGCCTCCTGGTTCTTCACGAGCTCAATGCCTTTTCTTATGGAAGAATCCTTTTTTCTTCTAATAGCAGTAGAGATGTCATCATCCATCTGGACAGTCTGGGTGGTATGTAATATAGAGATCCTTTCCGGGGGGTAATGTTTCCTTTTTAACTCTTTCTGTAAAAGCTCTCTATCCCCAACAAGTACGATCTCTATATCATCTGTTTCGTTAACGGTCTCAACCGCACCTTCAACAGTGGTCCGGGGGGCATGATCTCCCCCCATTGCATCAAGGGAGATCCTCATAACTCTTCTTTTTCAACTATCTCCAGTACCTTTCTTTCCTTGTAAGAGCCACAGCTAAGACAAACACGGTGTGGTAACTTGTATTCACCACACTCGGGGCATTTGACCATTGTGGGTATGCTTCCCTTCCAGTTTGCCCTTCTTTTGTCTCTACGACACCTTGAGTGTCTTGAATGTGGGTTTGCCATCTCAGTTCTCCTTTCTGTCTGAGAGTAGTTTCTTCAGTATTTCGAATCGTGGATCTATGCTGGTTTGGTTGCAAGAGCAGTTTTGAAGGTTCAGATCCTCACCGCATACAGGACAAAGCCCTTTGCAGTCATCGCTACAAAGAGGCTTCATCGGGAGGTTAAGGATAAGCTGCTCCCTGATAACATCCTCTATGTCGATTTCATCATTTCTGTAAAAGGCAATGTCCGACTCATCAGGACTAAGCTCATGAGCCTCCTCATCACCCATTTCCTCTATTGGTAGATAAATAAGCTCAACATCAACGGAGAGGTCCTTTTCGAATTCGATCAGACACCGACTACACTGAAGGGTTACCCTGCCTGTGATGTTGCCTTTGATGCTAAGCTCCTCTTCAACACGGTTCAGTACCAGTGATGCCCGCACATCTCCTACCGGCCTCAGCAGGCTGTTTCCTTCAAGGGGCTCTGAGAACTCAATCTCGAGGCCCTCATCCTCGATCTCAGTTATTATTATTTTCATTCTTTCCTCTGTTATCATAGTGTACAGGACATATTATTTTATCATTATTGGTAAATATGAAGATACCCTCTGATTTGAGATTTTAAGGGAATTAAAATTATAATGTTTAATAAAAAAGGTTGTCAATAGGTTCTGAAAAAGTTAAGGGGGTTTATTATGGCAAAAATCAGAGTGCATCTTTATATTGAGGGGAAGGTACAGGGGGTGTGGTACAGGGCCTTTACCAGGGATGTGGCCACAAAATATGGAATAAGGGGATGGGTTAGAAACCTCCCCGATGGCAGGGTAGAGGCTGTATTTGAGGGTGATGAAAGTGATATTGAAAAGGCTATTGCCGAGTGTTATAAGGGGCCACCTGCAGCGGTAGTAACAAACATAGATATCAAAAAGGAACCTTTTAAAGGAGAATTTAATGGTTTTGAGATCAGATACTGAAAATAAAGATATCTTTGACGCACTGATAACAGGCGAGCCTGTTCCGGATGATACAGTAGTAGAATTCATAAGTACCTCTCCTATTCATCAGGTTTTTGCATTAGCATCAGAGTTGAGGGCAAGATATCGTGGAAACAAGGTGGACCTGTGTTCGATCATTAATGCAAAATCTGGCAAATGCCCTGAGGACTGTAAATACTGCGCCCAGTCAATACACTACCAGACCGGGGCTGAAAGCTATGGTCTACTTGACAGGGAGAGGATCCTCGAGCAGGCCAGAGAGGCTAAAAAATGGGGCGCAAAGAGGTTTTGTATAGTAACAAGTGGCAAGCGGCCAAGTCCTAAGGAGCTTGAAAGAATAGCAGACTGTATTGCCAGTATAAAGGAAATTGGTCTTCTACCATGTGCTACCCTCGGTATACTATCAAGGGAAGATCTACAACTGCTAAAAGAGGCTGGCCTGAACAGATACCATCACAATCTTGAGACCTCAAGGAGCTTCTTTCCTGAGGTATGTTCAACCCATAGCTATGATGAAAAACTGAAGACCATAGAGGCTGTTAAGGAACTTGGTCTTTCGCTTTGCTGTGGAGGAATTTTTGGTCTTGGCGAAGACTGGCAACATAGAATGGAGATGGCAAGAGAGCTTAAAAGGATTGGGCCAGACTCAGTGCCAATAAACTTTCTGATCCCTATAAAGGGTACCCCCCTTGGTAGAAGACCCAAGCTTAATCCGGTGGAGGCCTTGAGGGTGGTGGCCCTTTTCAGGATAGTTTTGCCTGACGCTGAGGTGAGGGTGTGTGGCGGACGTTTGCAGGTGCTTGGTGAGTTTAATTCCATGATCTTCATGGCTGGGGCAGATGGCCTGCTGGTGGGAAACTATCTGACACAACCAGGCAGAGTGGTTGAGGACGACCTACGAATAATCAGGGCCCAGGGGCTTAGTTATTGAGGCCTGAACCGTGAAGCCCACCTTTCACTGCCGAGTGGTAAATGGTCTTTTTGATGATCCTGTTTTGTATGTGAGAATAATCCGAGAGGGTAAGGCCCTGCTCTTTGATGCAGGTGACATCTGGGCACTAAATGCCAGAGAGATTCACAAAATAGCCCATGTATTTATTTCTCACACCCATATAGACCACTTTATCGGATTTGACAGGCTGCTAAGGATACTATTACGCAGAATCTGGCCGCTATATATCTATGGACCAGAAGGAATTATAGAATCTATTAAAGGAAGACTCTCTGGTTATACATGGAACCTTATACAGGAATACCCACTTGAGTTTTATGTCCAAGAAGTAAGGCCTGAGAGCATAGTCACAGTAAGGTTTTCCGCTTCTGAAGGCTTTGAGCCAGTACAGCTTTATAACCGAGAAAACAGTGGCATCGTTTATGAAAACGAGCTCTTTCATGTAAAGGCCGAGATCTTAGACCATGGTATCCCTGTACTTGGCTTTTGCCTTCAGGAAAAGGAGCATCTTAATGTTGATCCGGTAAGGTTAAAGGAACTATCCCTGCCAGTGGGCCCATGGCTTGGCAGACTCAAGGAGGCAATAAGAACTGGTAATCTCACAGAGGATATTCCTGTTACTGAGCAGGGCAAAGTGGTCAGGGCCGAGGATATGCTCAAACAGGGAGTTGTTAAAAAGACCCGGGGGCAGAGGATTGCCTATGTGGTGGATGTGGCTCCAACAGAGGATAACATCGACAAGATCAAGGCCCTTGTGTCAGAGGCTGATCTGCTTTACATTGAGGCTTATTTCCTCGAAGAGGACAGAGACAGAGCTGTGGAGCGTCGTCATCTTACAGCATCCCTTGCTGGAAGGATTGCGGCAGAGGCTAAAGTGAAAAGAGTGATTCCTCTTCATGTGTCGCCAAAATACAAGGGACGAGAAGTTGAGGTGATTCAAGAGGTACAACAATTTTACAATATGCTCAAACATTAAATCGGAAGTTTATTATATCTCCGTCCTTTATCTCATAGGTCTTTCCCTCAAGCCTTACAAGACCACGCTGACGAGCCTCGGCCATGCTACCAGCATCTATAAAATCCCTGTAATTTACCACCTCTGCACGAATGAATCCACGCTCCATATCAGAATGTATTTTACCAGCTGCCTGGGGTGCAAGGGTTCCCTGTTTAATAGTCCATGCCCTTACCTCATCCTCACCAACTGTAAAAAAGGATATAAGGCCTAGATGACCATAACAGACCCTGATTAGCCTGTGCATGGCAGGCTCTTTTATACCAAGCTCCTCAAGAAAGGCGGTCTGTTCGTCGGGTTCAAGCTGGGCAAGCTCCATCTCGATCTTTCCAGAAAGGGCAATTACAGGGTCCTTATACCTCTTTCTGAACTCCTCGGTAAGTCTCTTTTCATCCTCTGTATTAAAGGTTTTTTCATCCAGATTTATCACTATAACCTCTGGCTTTATGGTTATAAACTGAAGATGTCGAAGGGCCTTAAGCTCATCCTCTGTAAACTGCACATCCCTTAGCGGTTTTTCAGCCTCCAGGGCCTCTTTACATTTTGACAATACCTCCTCTTCCTTAGGGTCGGGCTTTTTGCCCTTTTTCTTTGCCTCGCTAATTCGCTCAAGACGTTTATCCACAAGCTCAAGGTCAGAAAATATAAGTTCCAGCTTTATAGTCTCTGCATCCTGTATGGGGTTTACCTCTCCCAATGGGTGTACTACCGAATCATCCTGAAAGGCCCTTACCACATGGACAACAGCATCAACATCCTTCAGAAGATCAAGGACCTTTCGGTTCTGCTGGAGGTCTCCCTTTGTAATTCCAAGATAGTCCACATACTCCACAGTGGCATAGGTTGTCTTCTTTGGTTTGTATATCTCGGAGAGTCTGTCAACCCTTTCATCCGGAACCTTTACCACTGCTATGTGAGGTTCTGCTTCAGTTGTAGAATAAACAGTGGTTGGGATATCCATTCCAGTCAGGGCATTGAAGATGGTGGTCTTGCCAACATTAGATGCACCAAGTATACCTATTTTCATCTATCGACTCCTTTATCCAAGCTTTATTTCTGCCTCCGATGGCCTGATGTATCTGGGCGTAAGGGACACAGGGTCTGAAAACTCTCCCCTTTCAGCCAGCGGTATAGCTAAAACTGCAACAGTGCTTGCCAGAGGACTCATAAGTGAATCAGGGGCAAACACTGCCCTGTCTCCCAGGGCCTCGACTATCTGCTCACGATATTTAATGGCTCCACTACCTGCAAATGCCGTCCTGTCCTCAATACTGGACAGAACTTTACTTATTGGGCATACCATATCCGGAGTAAGCCGTTTGATCGCTTTGGAGTTGCTGCTGAACACAGCAGCATAGACCTCCTTTTTCCTTGCATCAAATAAAGGACAGATGAGGCCACTGAATTGTACAAACTGGTAGGCAAATGCCTCAAGAGATGACAGGGCAACAAGTGGTTTCCCTGTGCTGTAGCAGAGCCCCTTTGCCGTACTCAACCCGACCCTTAGGCCTGTAAAAGAGCCAGGACCAATACCAAGGGAAATGAAGTCTATATCTTCAAGGGAAAGCCCGGAGTTCTTAAAGAGATAAGATATGGATGGTAAAAGAGTAGCGGAATGTCTCTTTATCTTCCCAAGGCGCACCTCAGCAAGTATGCCCATTGAAGAATCATACAGGCATACACTACCGATTTCTGTGGATGTCTCAATTGCAAGTGTAATCATGCTTGGAAGATTCAATGCGTCTTTAGAAGACGATTAAAACGGGCCCTCATCAGGCCAAGGTATTTATTCAGGACATGGTCCCGTGATAAAAAGGGTATCACAGGTGTACACCTGATACCAAGCAGCGTTAGCTCATTTATTATTGCCTCATTACCTGAATCATATCCGAGTCCTGTACGAAAAGAGTTTATTGCTGACCTTTTGTCACCCTGCAAGAGCTGAACCTTTCCAAGATGCAGGTAAAGGGTTGGTAAAATCATTTCTGAGGTGGCTGTCCGTGTAGCTCTTTTAATGGCCTTTCTGCAATATCTCAATGCCTCTTCAGTAAGGCCTTTTTGAGCAAGCAGATATCCATAGTAAGAGTTTAACAGGGGGTCATCAGGCAGCTCGTTCAGAGCCTGACGGGCAAGGTCAACAGCTTCATCATAGTTTTTCTTTGAGATCAAACGGTTTAACTCACGGACAATACTCTCCCGGGCCTCCAGAAAAAAGCGATTCTTTTTTATCCTTTCAACAACGCTCTGATGCTGCCTGCTCATTAGCTCTTCTATATCATCAACATCGTCAGAGACCTTCTGGGTTATTGTTTTTAGATGTTTTCCACCTTTATAGATGGAGGTTTTGATAATAATGCCTTCCAGGTGTTGTTTGTCTGTAATAATGTAATAATTGCTACCCTCGTGGGATAGTTTGGTGCTGAACTCACGATCTCGTTTTGATGTGATTCTTATTATTCCTCGTTTTTCCATATTTATTAATTATAACTTATTGCCAGAAAAGTTGTTTCCATTGTCCTGCTGGAACTTTACAGGCAGGATAAATCTGACCTTTGTACCCATGCCTTTTTGGCTTGAAAATTCAATTCTACCCCCGTGCTCTTTAATGACCTTTTTTGTCATGGCAAGTCCCAATCCCAGCCCCTGTTTTTTTGTTGTAAAAAAGGGCTCAAACACATGATCAAGCTGTTTTTCATCCAGTCCCTCACCGGTATCCGTAACCTCAAGTATAGCGCTGTGGTTGTGTTTAAACAACTTTATTGTTAAATCTCCACCCCGGGGCATTGCCTGAATGGAGTTTAGTATGACATTAAATAGACATGTCTTGAGTAGTTCCGGATCTACCTCAGCATTTAAAGGTGAGTCCGGGTACTCTCTTTTTATGGTTATACCTGAGCGTTCGGCCCTGGCCCTGATCAGAGAAAGGGTATCTTCTACAAGGGTGATGAGGTCTGTCTTTTCAGGTTTCAGTCTAAGTGGCTTACCATACTGCAAAAAACTTTCAACCAGACTGTCCAGTCTTTTTATCTCATTTTTTATATTTAATAGCAACTCCCTGGTTTCTTCCCTGCACTGACCCATCAGGTGGTCTATGCTGAGGCTAATAAAATTGAGAGGATTTCTTATTTCATGGGCCACTGAGCGGGAAAGCTCTCCTATGGTCGACAGATGCTCTGCCTCTCTTAGACGCTGTTCAATCCGTCTTAGTTCAGCGAGTCTTGCAGTCATCTGATTAAAACTTTCTTTAAGTTCACCAATTTCGTCATTTTCTGTAACCTTCAATTTTACATCCAGGTCTCCAGAGGATATAGCACTTGCGGCAGAAACAATTTCCTTAATAGGACGGGTATATCTTTTGGCCAACCACACAGTTGCAATAAATCCTATCAGCATTATAGTGGCTGTAACGAGCAGACGAAGCTTCATGTTTTTCTTCAGTACAGCCATAATGTCCCTGTTGCTAATGGTCAGATGAATGTAACCCTGATGCTCCCCCTTTATTACTATTGGCAGCACTATATGATAAAGCTGTCCTTCTTTGGTAACAAACTCCCCGAGCTCTGATTTGAATATCAGTTCTGTGATGTATTCGGGGGTGGTTTCTCCGACTTTAAAGGGGTTTGTGCTGGCCTGTATTCTGGTTTCGCTGTCAATAATGCTTATTTCCTTGATCCCTTCGGTACGCAGATTTTTAAGATAATTAAAGAGCCCCATAATATCCTTTTGTTCGGTTTTGGAGATCTCCTGAATGGCAAGATGTATTGCCTCGGTGATTTCAGTTGTTTTCTTCTGAAGCTTTTCTAAAAGCAGCCGTTCCGAGTAAAGCCCAAAAAGGGTCATCATCAGTATCAGAGATGCACTGAGAGAGACTATCATCAGGATTAGCTTTCGGTTAAGGGTCCATTTCATCAGAAGGCTCCTCCACGATCGTTCCTCCACCAATAACTATATCGTGCTTATAAAAGACAGCTGCCTGCCCGGGGGCTGGTGCCCACTGAGGTTCATCAAACTCAATAAAACAACTGGCAGGCCCTGTTTTTACAAGCCTTGCAGGTTCATCCTTCATCATGGAGCGGATTCTGGCTGTAATCCTTTCGACAGGCTCTGCTAGCCAGTGTACATCCTCTACATAGACCCTTTTTTTGAATGCCTCCTGGCGGGGTCCAACATAGATGGCGTTTTCCTCTGGTTTTATCTTTATTACATAGAGTGCCTCGGTAGATGGTACATTAATTCCTCTACGCTGGCCTATCGTATAGTTGAATATACCCTTATGGGTTCCTATTTGGTTTCCATTTATATCATAAATGGGGCCTGGTCTTTGTGCCTCAGGCTCTATGGTCTTTATAAACCCTGAATATCCTTTCTCACCAGTGAAACAGATCTCCACACTTTCAAGTCGGTTTGCTGAGGGAAGAGAAAGTTCACGGGCAATGTGCCTGACATCATCTTTCAGGTAGTAGCCAAGAGGGAAAAGACAGTGCTCAAGCATCCAAAGGGGCAACACATATAGAAAGTAAGACTGGTCCTTGGCTGTATCAGTGGCCTTTGCAAGATTCACCCTGTCGTCTATCCTGAGCACCTTAGCATAGTGGCCAGTAGCAATAAACTCGGCCCCTTCTGTCCTGGCAACATCTTCCAGGATCGGGAATTTGATAAATTTATTACACAGAATACAGGGGTTTGGCGTGATGCCTTTCAGATAACCTTTTACAAAAGGCTCGATAACCATTTCCATGAACTCTTTACGGGCATTTATGGTTTTATGGGGGATGTCGATAATTTCTGCAGACTCCCGTGCAGCATTAACAGCCTCAAGAGAACAGCAGGTTCGAGGATTAATTCGCCCACGGGTTTCAAAAAGTAGAAGACTTACCCCTAAAACATGGTATCCCTGCTTTTTCAGTAGATAAGCAGATACCGACGAGTCGACCCCACCACTCATTCCAAGGATAACCTTTTTCATGAAATAAGTATAACAAAAAGCCCTGTTCATTAAACTATCTAAGTAATAGGCACCCAATCTTTTCTCTGATATAATGTAAGAAACCCGGAGGCTTTACTAATTCAAGCTCCTTTTCAGGTGACAAACTGAATACCCTGCAGGGTATTATGACCTGCATGATTGGGTTGGCAATGCAATGTTGCCAGCTGTAAATATACCTGAATCTATGAAAGCCACAGAAGGTCCTGGTCCTGAAGCTCACAACCGCCCTGGTTCCTTTATTGGCCCCATGGCTGCGAGTTTTGAGCCTTTCCTCCTGATGCTCTTCCAAAAGGTGATCTTGAGACAGCAGAAGTATATGGGAAAAGAGTGGCAGAGACAACGGTAAGATTTTTAAGAGATAAATAAAACAACAAGACCTTCGTTTTGAATATAAAAGCCATCCCTTCCTTTATTGTGTTTGTGGGCTAAAATAACCGTAGTATCGCATCTTTTTATTGATTGCACAGGTGCCTTTCAAAACTGTTTACCACAGGACAACTTATAGGGTACAATCTCCATATGGTTAGATATATGATTGTGGAGGACGATGAATTAATTGCTACCATGTTAAGCGAACTTATTACATCAATAGGTGGCAGGGTGCATTATGCAAAAAATGCAGAAGAGGCACTATCTCTAACCACTCTGTATAGAATCGATATAGCCCTGATTGATCTAATGCTACCGGACATTGATGGTATCGAGTTAATCGGAAAACTTCGGTCTTTACAGCAGGATATCTTTTTTATTGTTATTACCTCAGTATATGAGCCAAGTGTTATAGTGAGGGCTATAAAAGAAGGGGCCTCTGAGTACTTAACAAAACCTTTCGAGGTTCAATACCTCAAGAAGATACTGACCAATTACCAGGAACTTGCAATACTGAAGAAAAGAGAAAAGGCCAGGCTGGAGAGCATACCTCCACTTGAGGAGATCCTGGGAACAAGCAAGGTAATGAAGGACCTTAAAAGGACAATTGCAGATATTGCCAGATACGATAGTACGGTTTTACTTACAGGACCTACCGGGGTTGGAAAGGGATTGATTGCAGGCGTAATTCACAGGCTAAGTAAGAGGGCTGATGGTCCTTTCATTACCTTCGACTGTACTACAGTACCAGAGAACCTTATGGAGGCTGAGCTTTGTGGTTATAAAAGAGGGGCCTTTACAGGTGCAGACCATGATAAAGTCGGTTTAGTAGAAATGGCTGATGGAGGTACTCTTTTTATTGATGAGATAGGGGAGTTACCACTGCACCTCCAGACAAAGCTCCTCAGGATAATCGATGAGGGGAGTTTCAGGAGGTTAGGAGATGTAACTGATCGAAGGGTTGATGTAAGGGTAATATCAGCTACAAATAAAGACCTCAGATCAATGGTGAAAGAGGGAAGATTCAGAAACGACCTTTATTACAGACTGGATGTAATAAGTATAAATGTGCCACCTCTTTCAGAAAGAGGAGAGGATGTATGGTTGCTGGCTAATTATTTCTTATGCTATTACATAAACAAAACCGGTAAAAGGATAAAGGGTTTTTCAAAGGAGGCAGAACGGTTTATATGGCAGTATAGCTGGCCTGGTAATGTGAGAGAGCTTAAAAACCTCATTGAAAGAGCTGTTGTTATGGCCGAGGATGAATGGATAAGACCCTCTGACTTTATGATCCCCGAGTATACGATCAGATCAAGAGAGTTCCGGTTCCCTGAGACTCCATTACCCTTAAAGGAGATCGAAAAAAGGTATATCAAGTATGTCCTGTCACTGACCGGTAATAATAAAAGTAAAGCAGCAAAGCTTCTGGGCATAACCAGAAATACACTGAGAGAAAAATTAAAAGAATAAATGGTCAGATTTTAACCAGCTGGTCAAAAATCGATCACCTATATTGTTTTGCCTCTATAAAAAAGGCCACAATCAATACCTTTCATCCAGTGCAATTTCTGGCATTTCTCTTGCACACTACTAATAGCCAAAAAAACAGGGAGGTGATTCGAGGATGATGAACTGCTGGGAGTTCAAGAAATGTGGAAGAGACAAAACTGGTGATTGTCCTGCTTATACTCGAAGGGCGGGTAAGGTTTGCTGGATTGTGGCAGGAACAATGTGTGATGGGGAGGTTCAGGGTACCTTTGCCAAAAAGATTAGCACCTGTATCAAATGTGATTTCTATCAATACATGAATAAAGAGGCCAGAGATAAACTAAAATCCTAAATTTAGTATTGATTGTTCTTTAATTTCTTTATAGGAGAAGACAGGGCCATCTTTACAGATATATAGCTTTCCTGCATAACAGTGGCCACACTTGCCCACACCACATTTCATGTGGGCCTCCAGTGTGGTTATTATTCGTTCTTCTGGCATCCCAAAGAAGAAGAGGTCCTGCATGGCCGCCCTGATCATAACCTCAGGGCCACATATAAAGGCCACAGATTTTTTAAAGTCCACCTCAGCCAGGTGCCACAGAGTGGTTACCAGTCCTACATTTCCCTTCCAGCCATCTGTTGGCCTATCTACGGTTAAAACTACATTGACCCCCTGTTGTTTCCACTTCCTGGTTTCGTCGAGGTAGACAATATCATCAGGGCTACGGCTTCCATAAAGAAGGGATACCTTATACTTCTTTCTCTTCATAAAGGTCTCTATTAAAGGTCTAAGTGGAGCTATTCCAATTCCACCTGCCACTATCACCACATCACGACCCTTAGCAAGTTCTAAAGGAAATGCCCTGCCATAGGGGCCTCGTATCCAGAGGTTATCGCCTTCTTTCAGCTGATGAATCCTGCCTGTAACCATCCCTACTCTTCTGATACAGAACTCGATTCTGGTACTTTTTCTGGCCAGAGATGTAACCGATATGGGAACCTCACCAGCTCCCCAGACAGAAACCATAAAGAACTGACCGGCCTTATAATGTACTGGTTCTTCGAGTTCAAGAGTAAAAAGGCTTACATCTGAGGTTTGTTTTTTTATGCGCTCTATGGTACCTTTTATGGGTCGGTAGATATTGTTTTCCTGTTTTGCGGGCTCTCTGTTTTTAACCTTCATCAGTAATCTCCTCACCATTCAGGGCAATGCTTTTGAGTTTCATACATACACTGGCCATGTCTATTCTGCCAGGGCAGGTAACTGTGCAGCGGCCACACCCCACACAACCAAAACTTTCAAGCACATCAGGGTAGTGTATCAGCTTATGGAAAAACCATCGTTTCGTTCTTTTTATCCTCTCTTCGTTGGGGAGTATTCCACCAGCCAGCCTGGTAAAGCCTTTAAAAAGACAGCTATCCCACAGCCTTGCTCGTTCCACTGTGTCGTTATAACTTCTGTCGACCACTGTAAAGCAGGTACATAAGGGGCACTGGTATACACAACCACCACACTCAAAACACCTCGAGGTTATGCCCTGCCAGAAGCTGTCCTTGATGCGGCCTGATTTTATAAGTTGCCTGCTTTGCTGAAGGCTTATTCTTTTTTGAAATCGTGCCTTTGAGCTAAGCAATACCTCGTACTGGTCGTCGTAGTCTGATTTTTGTGGTCTACTAAAAAGAAAATGATAGTTCTTTATGATAGATATAGCCCACTCAGACTCGGCCTGAACAAAGTACCTATCTCCAAGGTCTGTAAGCTGTATATCGAAGCCCTGTTTAAGATAGGGGCCTGTGTCGAGTCCTATACAGAAACAGGTAGGGTCTGGGTTGTTGCAGACTATGGAGATAAGCAGGCTGTTTTCCCTGCGGCTTTTATAATAGGGATCGGGCATCTCATCAATGAAAAATCTATCAAGAGTGTTCAGGGCTGCCACATCACAGGAGCGGAGTCCAAATATGACCCTTTTTGTTTTAGAGATGGAATCAACTACCCGGTCATCCTTTTTTGAGTACTCAAAGAGCCTTTCATACTGGGGCAGGAAAAACTCCTTGACGCTTGGTAGCAGGGACGGACAGTTTAACTCTATCTTATGGATATGCTCAACCTGTTTAAATACAATGTCTCCCACCTGATCGCGCATTGGTGCTATAAGCTGCATCTGGTTTCTCAGCTGTCGCAGCCAGTAAGACAGGTGGTTTTTATCCAGAATCCATTCCCTCTTCATTCCTCTATCCTCAGGCTTTCAAGCTCCACCTCAGGGGGCTTGGGGGTTTTAACTACAGGCATCTTATAAAGAGGCTCTATCCTGACAGCACAGACCTTGTATTCCGGGATCTTTGCCTTTGGATCAACTGCAGGGTTGGTAAGTCTGTTTACTGCTGCCTCAGCATAATGAAATGGAATAAAAACCGTGCCCTGCGGTATTTTGCCGGTCAGCTTTGCTTTTACCTCAATTGAACCTCTACGAGAGGTAACCTTTACTGGCCAGCCATTTTTGATTCCCAGTGAGTCTGCGTCTTCAGGATTTATCTCAACAAAACATTCTGGTTCTTCCCTTTCAAGTACCACCGTTCGTCTACACATGGTGCCAGTATGGTAGTGGAAATAGATTCTTCCTGTTGTTAAAAGGAAGGGGTATTCTTTATCCGGTGGCTCATCAGGGGGAATGTAATCCACAGTTATAAAGGTTCCAAGCCCCTTTGCAAATTTCTTCCGATGTAAATAAGGTGTGCCCGGGTGGTCCTGAGTAGGGCAGGGCCACTGAAGCCCGAACCCTTCTTTCAGCCTATGATGAAGTATCCCTCCATAGGAGGGAGTTAGCAGTGCAATCTCTTCCATAATTTCATAGGTGCCACGATAGTGCATCCTGTAGCCCATTCTTGTGGCAAGATCAACTATAATCTCCCAATCTGCCTTTGCCTCACCTGGTGGCGAGATGGCCCTCTGAAGAAGCTGTACCCTGCGCTCAGTGTTTGTATAAGTGCCATCCTTTTCTGCAAAGCTTGCAGCAGGTAATACAACATCTGCATAGTTCATGGTTTCATTGGGAAATATGTCCTGCACAACTACAAAGTCTATCCTTTCCATGGCCTTTTCAAGATGTCCAAGGTCGGGGTCTGAAAGCAGAGGGTTTTCTCCCATTACATAAAGGGCCTTCAGGCGTCCCACATAGGCCATATCCATCATCTCCATAAGGGTCAACCCGGGCTTGGGGTTTAGCTTTTTCCTCCAGGTGTTCTGGAATTTTTTTCTTGCCCTCGGGTCTGTAACAGTCTGATAACCGGAAAAGACATTTGGTAATGCACCCATATCACAGGCACCCTGAACATTATTCTGACCCCTGAGAGGATTTATGCCCGACATGGGTAGCCCTATATGGCCTGTTAACATAACAAGATTTGCCAGTGCCCTTACATTGTCCACCCCAGTGATATGCTGGGTAATACCCATTGCATAAAAGAGCATGGAGCGTTTTTCCATTGCATAAATACGAGCCACCCTTCTAAGGAGCTGTATTTTTACCCCGGTTATAGCCTCTACCTTGGCAGGATCAAAGGTCCTGAGGGTGTCAAGGAAGGAGTCAAAGTTTTCTGTCCTCCGTTTAACAAAATCAATATCTACAAGACCTTCGGTAACAATGATATTCATCAAGCCCATCAGAAGTGCAACATCAGAACCAGGACGATGCTGTAGATGGATATGGGCAAACTCTGCAAGCTGTGTTTTCCTTGGATCAGCCACTATCAGGGTTGCTCCACTGTCAACTGCATCAAGCATATGCATGGCTATCATGGGATGTTGTTCAGTGGTATTGGAGCCGATCACAAAAAGTACCCTGGCATTAATGATTTCATTTATAGAGTTTGTCATTGCACCTGAGCCAAAGGCTGCAGCAAGACCACCCACGGTAGAGGAATGACACAGCCTGGCACAATGATCTATGTTGTTGGTTCCGACAACAGCCCTTGCAAACTTCATCATGAGGTAATTTTCCTCGTTAGTACACTTTGCAGAGCTTAGCAAACCAATGGAATCGCTTCCGTAAAGCCTTTTTATTTCTGTGAGTCGGCGGGCAATCAGATCGAGGGCCTCATCCCAGGTTGCCCTTACAAGAGTGCCCCTTTTTCTAATCATTGGAAATTTAAGCCTGTCAGGATGATGGACAAACTCATAGCAGTTCCAGCCCTTAACACAGAGGCTTCCACGATTTACTGGGTGGTTTATGCAGGGTGATACACCTACAATACGGTCGTCCTCAACATGTAGGTATAGTCCACAACCACAGCCACAATAGGGGCATACTGTGAGAATCTTGTCCATTGTGCTTTTATTTATGCAAGGTATGTGCCTTTAATTAGATTATAAAGAAAAATCAATAAGTTATTAGAATATATTATCAGGAATATGTACTAAAAGTAACCACCTTGTGTGGAAAAATTACCCATACCATCTTTTCTGAATATAAATTAATTTAATGTTGCTATAACTATTATTCATGATTTATGCTTGACTTAATGCCTGAAGGCATGTTATTACTTATTGGCTTTTTTACCTACACCAAACCGATACACAGGAGGTCAAATGGCACTTCTTACTTTCAAAGGTGGCGTTCATCCTCCAGAAAACAAAGAGCTTTCAGCAAAAGCACCTATCAGAGAGGCTGCACCGCCAAAACAGGCAGTAATTCCTTTAAGTCAGCATATTGGGGCACCCTGTAATTGTGTAGTAGAGGTTGGGCAGGAGGTCAAAAAGGGGCAACTCATTGGTGAACCTACTGCCTTTGTTTCAGCTCCGGTTCATTCTTCGGTGTCAGGAAAGGTGGTTGAGATTACCCAGATTCCTAATGCTATGGGCAGGCTGGTGCAGGCAGTGGTAATCGACAACGATGGAAAGGAAGAATGGGCTCCCCTTCAGGATAATCCGGATTATATGAACCTATCACCAGAGGAGCTGAAGGAAAAGATTAAAAATGCAGGTATTGTTGGAATGGGTGGTGCAACATTTCCTACTCATGTGAAGCTCTCTCCACCAAAGGAAAAGCCTATTGATGTGGTTATTATCAACGGTGCCGAATGCGAGCCCTATCTCACAGCCGACCATAGATTGATGGTTGAAAATCCTGAACAGGTCATAGAGGGGCTCAAGATACTGATGAAAATACTGGGTGTTTCCAAAGGCTATGTGGGGATAGAGAACAACAAGCCCGATGCAATCGAGAAGATGACAGAGGCTGCCTCAAAGGAGCCAAACATTGAGGTCAAGGCCCTTCAGGTAAAGTATCCTCAGGGTGCTGAGAAGATGCTGATCAAGGCCATTATCGACAGAGAGGTCCCGGCTGGTGGACTACCCATGGATGTAGGGGTGGTGGTTCAGAATGTCGGTACAGCCGTAGCCATTTTTGAGGCCTGCAGATATGGAAAGCCTTTGATTGAGAGGATTGTTACCGTTACAGGACGGGGTGTTAAAGAACCGGGAAATCTTAAGGCGAGAATCGGTACCCCAATAAGGCAGCTTATTGATGAGTGTGGTGGCTTTGTAGACAATCCCAAAAAGGTTATCCTCGGTGGACCAATGATGGGTTTTGCCCAGTTTTCTCTTGATGTGCCTGTTACCAAGGGTACTTCGGGAGTTCTGGTATTATCTGAGACCGAGTATGTTTCTTCTGAGAAGTATGGCCCATGCATTCGTTGTGGCAGATGTATTGAGGCCTGTCCTATGGGGCTTATGCCTTTGATGCTCAGTATTCTTTCAGAAAAGGGCTTCTACGAGGATACCAGGGAATACAATATCATGGATTGTTTCGAATGTGGAAGCTGTACATATGTGTGTCCGTCAAAAAGACCAATCGTGCATCATATAAGATTGGCTAAATCACTAATAAAAAGATAAATAAATAACTAAAGGAGTGATAGGATGGCAGTTACAAACAGGGATCAGGAGCTTGTAGTTACTGTTAGTCCACATGTAAGATCCGATGAGTCTACTGCAAAGATAATGTGGACTGTTACATTAAGTCTTTTGCCTGCCTTTGCAATGTCGGTCTATTATTTTGGACCAAGAGCTGTTTATGTAACTGCCCTGAGTATTCTGGGCTGTTTGTTCAGTGAGTGGCTTGTCCAGAAAATGGCAGGCAGAGAGATAACCCTCTCAGACGGTAGTGCCTTCTTAACCGGTTTACTGCTTGGAATGAATATGCCATCATCGGTTCCATTTTATATTCCGCTGGTTAGTGCCTTTGTAGCTGTGGCAATAACAAAACAGCTTTTTGGAGGTCTTGGTTATAACATCTTTAATCCTGCTTTGATCGGTAGGGCCTTTGCCCTGATTACCTGGCCCAGGGCCATGACTACATGGTTTACGCCAACTGCAGCCTTTGTGGCAATGGATGCAAAAACCACTGCAACTCCTCTTGGGATACTGAAGGAAGAGGGGATGCATAAGCTGCTCGAGGTCTTTGGTGATAAGATGACCCTGTATTACCAGCTACTTATTGGGCACAGGGCAGGTTCCCTTGGTGAGACATCGGTAATAGCGATATTAATTGGTGCTGCATTCCTGCTATACAAGAGATATATTTCACTTCATATACCTCTTTCATTTCTTGCTACTGTGGCAGTGCTCACCTGGGTCTTTGGTGGGAAAGAAGGACTCTTTACGGGTGATCCTATCGTTCATTTGCTTAGTGGTGGCTTGATGTTGGGAGCCTTTTACATGGCTACAGATTATGTAACATGCCCATCAGTAAAGACTGGTCAGATTATATTCGGAATAGGATGTGGTGCCCTGACGGCTCTGATAAGGTTAAAGGCCGGTTACCCGGAGGGTGTTATGTTTGCCATACTGCTGATGAACTGTTTTACCCCGCTGATTGATCGCAATCTCAAGACAAAGGTCTTTGGCGCCAGAAAGGAGGCTGCGAAATGACTTTCAAGGACATACTGAAGATAACCTTCAACCTCGTTGTCCTTTATCTGGCAGGTGGGTTGCTGCTGGCTGCTGTTTACGCAAAGACTTCACCAGTAATTTATCAGAAGAACGAGGAAGAAAAGAGGCAGGCCCTTCAGGCCATGATGCCAGAGGCCCAGGATATAATAAAACTTGGCGACTGGTACCCTCATGAAAAACACGCAGAGTACTATGAGGCTCGTAAATGCGGCGAAATTAAAATTAAAACCATTAAGGATGAAAAGACCGGAAAAACAAAGGAAATAAAGGAGTGTATCGATCCAGAACCAATCGGTTATATTGTACAGACCTTTGGTAAAGGTTATTCAAGTTATATAAACATTCTATTTTCTGTTGATAAGAACTTTGTAGTTCAGAGGATGAATATTCTGCATCATGCAGAAACCCCTGGTTTGGGTGATGAAATTGAGAAAGACTGGTTTAAGAATCAGTTCAAGGGTAAGGACATAGATCATCTTGTGGTAGATAAAACAGGGACCAGGAAAGAATACATCCAGGCCATTACTGGTGCCACCATATCTACTAGGGCTGTTACAGAGGATGGTATTAAAAGGGGCCTGGAATTTTTAATAAAAGCCATCAAGGAAGGAGAGGTGGAACATGGAGCATCAGGAAGAGAAGGTTAGTTATCTTCAATTAATAAAAAATGGAGTCTTTAAGGAAAATACCATCTTCAGACTGGTTATCAGTCTGTGTCCATCTATTGCTGTTACCAATAGTGTGAGGAATGGATTCCTGCTTGGTGTAGCGGTTCTTTTTGTTCAGACCATGGTTAACACAACAGTGGCACTTCTTAGAAGGTTTATACATCCACGAATCAGGATTCCCATCTTTATGCTGGTTATTTCCGGATGGGTTAGTGTAGTTGATATGGTAATGGCAGCCTATGCAAGGGCCGCCTATAAAGAGATCGGTCTGTATATACAGATTATTGTTGCCTTTGCATCAATTCTGGCAAGGGCGGAGATGTTTGCCAGTAAGAACAGACCCCTGGCAGCTTTCTTCGATGGTTTTGGCTCGGGATTGGGATTCCTGGTAGCCCTTGTGATTATCAGTTTCTTCAGGGAACTGCTTGGTAAGGGCTCTCTTTGGGGTTTTCAGATTATCGAGGCAAAACCACTGCTTATAATGATAATGCCAGCTGGTGGTTTTATAGCTGTTGGTCTGCTGATGGGCTTTTTCAACTGGATCGATATTCGTTTCTATGGTGGTAAGGGTGCTGGTGGTGCATCCGGACATTAAGTAGTTGAATTTGGATCTGCTTATGTGGGATAATTAATAAAGTAATTAGTTTATAAAAGGAGGCTGCAATGAGCAATGAATTTATAAAACTCTTCGAGCTTTTTATAGCAGCATCGGTAATTAACAACTTTGTATTTACACGCTTCCTTGGGTTATGTATCTTCTTTGGTGTTTCAAAGAAGATGGAGACTGCAATCGGAATGAGCATTACCTTTACAGCCGTTATGGTTATCGCAGCAGCCCTTAGCTGGCTGGTATTTACCTACATCATGGTCCCTCTTGAGATAACATTCCTTAAGATAATCATATTTATTGGTATTGTAGCCGCTTTTGTGCAGGCAGCAGACACGATTATGCGTAAGGTTAGTCCGGGGTTATATTACAAACTGGGTGTTTATCTTGCTCTCATTTCAACTAACTGTATCATTATAGCGGTTCCGCTTATTAATGCTGGCGAACATTACAACTTTCTCGAAAGTCTCTCCTTTGGTTTTGGTTCTGGAATCGGTTTTGCCCTTGCACTTGTTATAATGGCAAGTATTCGTGAAAAGCTTGAGCTTGCCGATGTGCCAAGGCCATTCAGGGGTATGCCAATTGCTTGGGTCACAACAGCACTTATAGCACTGGCATTTACAGGATTTTCAGGACTGATTACATTATAAAAATACACATACTTTATAGCGTTTATGGAGGTCAGGTAAATGATAGATTACAGCTTAGTAAATGAGATACTCAGGGCAATAGGCAGTCTTAATCTTGCAGAACTTATTAATCATATTCCCCTTCCTCATGTTGGTGTGGGTGGTGGCATTGAGGCAAAGGAATCGGTTGATATTGTGCAGACCATAGAGTTTACCGCCATGTTTATCTTTGGTGTTGGTGCAGTTTTTGGACTTGGCCTTGCCTTTGCTGCCAAAAAGTTTTCTGTAAAGCGTGACCCAAGGATAGATCAGGTCAGGGAATATCTGGCAGGCGCACACTGTGGTGCCTGTGGATATCCTGGCTGCGAACAGTATGCCGAGGCAGTTGTGCAAAACCCTGATGTGCCACCAAACCTCTGTACCCCTGGTGGTGAGAAGGCTGCAAAGATGGTTGCCCTGATTACCGGTAAAGAGGCTGTTGCTACAGAGCCAAAGTTTTCAAGGATAATGTGTCAGGGAGACTGGCAGAAGTCTACAAAGAGATTTAAATACGAGGGTGTTCAGGACTGCCGCGCTGCTGTGCTTGCAGGTGGTGGGGACAAAAGCTGTATTTACGGTTGTCTTGGATATGGAACCTGTGCAAAGGTTTGTCCCTTTGATGCAATCCATATGAATGAAAACCATCTGCCCGTTGTCGATGTTGGCAAGTGTACAGGTTGTAGAAAGTGTGAGGCAGCCTGTCCGAAAAAGGTCATCGAAGTGCTTCCAGGCAGCAAGGCAGTGGTTGTGGCATGTCATAGCCGCGACAGGGGCGCTGATACCAGAAAGTACTGCCAGATCGGCTGTATCGCCTGTGGAGCCTGCGAGAAGGTATGCCCCTTTGATGCAGTAAAGGTGGAAAACAATGTCTCAAGGATAGATTACGATAAGTGCCGTGTTTGTGGTCTTTGTGTTCGTAAATGTCCTACCAAGGCAATAGTTGATCATATGCCAACCAGGCCAAAGGCCTTTGTGATCGAGGAAAAATGTATTGGCTGTAACGCCTGCATGAAGGTATGCCCTGTTAATGCTGCCTATGGTGAGCTGAAGAAACCTCACACCATTGATCAGTCCAAGTGCATTGGCTGTGGTATATGCACTGCAAGATGTCCTAAACAGGCTATTGACGGCACCTTTAATGCAAAAGAGGTATTCCGTCTGGCCGAGGAAAAGAGGAAGAAAAAGGCGGCTTAATAAAGACCCGATTTTACCAGGGCAACGGTTCTGCCACGCGGAAACTGGTGTTTTAGGCGTCCACCCCTGTATAAAAGGCATCCAAGGACTGTGCCTTTATAAAAGGCTATTATATAACCGTCCTGCCAGCTGGGGTTGGCTCTTTCAATGAAACCCCTTTCAAGTAACTCGGTAAGCTCTTGTCGGCTGAGCTCTACAGTATGTTTGCTTGCCTGGTGGCCAAAAAGTTGAAGGGCATAAGTGGTGGGCTTTAGATGTCTGCCAACCTTGCGTAATATCCTGATACCTGGAAACTCTATCCTCTTCATTTTTATGGATTTGATCACAATCGGGTCTGCTGTGGTGCTCGTGATCATCCAGATACTTCTACCGGTTTCAAAAAAGATGTACCCCTTGAAAGGCTCTGGAGGGATTTCAAATCTTTCTGATAGATAATTCAGGACTATGTGGGGGTCTGCCTGTCTTAGCATTAGTGGACCGGCCCTGAGGAAAGCATCCTTTCCACTTCTTCAATGATTACCTTGTAGGAGATGCCACCATGAATAAAGGGTTCCCCATTTATCAGGATAACCGGAAGGGTAATAAGGCCATGGCTCAGTAGCTCCCGGACCTCGGCAAAACGGTTGTCATCCTCAAGAAAAAGATCTATGTATTCAACATGGACAAGGTTGGGGAAGTGATAATCCAGGGAGTTTTGTAATTGTTCGGCCAGGGCCTGATTGTTGATCCCTTCATCAAAGTAGTTGTCGCTGAAATTTACATCCTCGAAAGGGTTATCCAGGATCTGGATATGGATTCTCTGTATCATTACTACTACCTCAGTTTTACCAGCAGGTTGTCAATCAGGCGGGCGTTACCATAGTATAGGGCCACCGCAAGGACAACCTCTGGCTTTTTATATATTTTAACATCTACATCTGTAAGGTCATCAAGGGTTTCAGGATCATACACAGAGGCGTACTGAATCTCCCTGATGTGGGGAGAGCTTTTCAGGGTTTCCCTGAGAGTGGATGCAGCCTCTTTAAAGCCAGCACCCTCCTTGAGTTTTTCTGCGGCATTCAATAATGCCCTGTAGACAATACCTGCTCCCTGTCTTTCCTCCTCTGTCAGATACTTGTTTCGTGAGCTCATAGCAAGGCCATCATGTTCCCTGATTGTTGGGCAGGCTATGATCTGAATATCCATGTTCAGATCTCTGACCATCTGTTTGATTATCAATGTCTGCTGGAAGTCCTTTAACCCAAAATAGGCCCTTGTGGGTTTTACAATATTAAAAAGCTTCAATACCACAGTGGTAACCCCTCTGAAGTGACCAGGACGGAAGGCACCACAGAGCTTATCAGAAAGCCCTTCAACTATCACATAGGTCTTATAGCCTTCAGGATACATCTCCTTCATAGAGGGTAGAAACAGTACATCTACATTCAGGGCCCTGAGTTTTTCTATATCACCTTCTATATCCCTGGGGTATCTATCGAGGTCTTCATTAGGACCAAATTGAATGGGGTTAACAAAGATGCTAACTACGGTTATATCATTTTCAGCCCTGGAGCGCCTGATAAGACTGAGATGCCCCTCATGCAGGTAGCCCATAGTGGGGACAAAGCCTATGGTTTTACCTGCCCTGGTTAAGATACTGGCCTGTCTTTGCATCTGATCTATTTCACTGAATATATCCATTGATCAGGCATCCTCCTTAACTAGCCTGAGCAACTCATCAAGCATATCCTGCTCTTTTATCTTTTTTATTACCTTGCCCTTTTTAAACAGGATTCCCTCCCCCTTACTTCCTGCCACTCCAAAATCAGCCTCTCTGGCCTCTCCGGGCCCATTTACCACACATCCCATAACCGCCACCGTGAGGTCCTTCTGAACATCCCTCAGTTGTCTCTGGAGTTTTCTGGCAATAGAAACTATATTGACATTGCAACGGCCACAGGTTGGGCAGGAGATTATATTTACTCCATAATGCCTTATCTCCAGGCTTGCCAGTATCTCATATGCCACCCTTACCTCATCGTAGGGTGGGGCGGTAAGGGATACCCTTATGGTGTCTCCAATACCCTCTGAAAGCAGAATACCAAGCCCTACTGCACTTTTTACAATCCCAAGGGGTGGGGGGCCAGCCTCGGTTATTCCAATATGAAGTGGATAGTCAAAGCGAGAGGAAAAAAGCCTGTATGCCTCTACAGTAAGAGGGACATTTGAGCCTTTCAACGAGACCTTTATATCCTGAAAATCGAGCTCTTCAAGTAGTTCGATCTGGCGCTGTGCACTTTCAACCAGTGCCTCAGGGGTGGGATGTCCGTACTTTTTAAGGATGTCCTTAGGTAATGAGCCGGAGTTCACACCCACCCTGATTGGTATGCCCCTTTCCTTTGCTGAAGCCACAACCTCTTTTATCTTCCACTGGGCACCAATGTTCCCCGGATTCAGTCTCAGGGCATCAGCGCCGGCACTTAGGCTCTGAAGTGCAAGCCGCCAGTCGAAGTGGATATCTGCTATCAAAGGGATGGATATCCTTTTCTTTATCTCTTTTATTGAAGAGGCGGCCTCTTCATCGGGCACAGCTACCCTTATCACCTCGCAGCCGAGCCTCTCAAGCCGTCTTATCTGTCTTACTGTAGCGGTGACATCCCTTGTGTCGGTCTTGGTCATGGATTGTACAACAATCGGTGCATTACCGCCTACAGGGACATTTCCAATACGAATCTGTCTTGTCTTTTTGCGTCTGACCATAGGATTCTTTAAGTATTATAACAAAATGGGTGGGCTACTTATTGTGATTTGACCTGTACTTTCTTACTGCCCTCTGATGCTCCCTTTCGGTTTTTGAGAATTTATGCCTGCCATCCTTTGTTGCAACAAAGTACAGATAGGGTACATCGGCTGGATATAAGGCTGCCATTATAGACTTAAGACCCGGTGATGCAATGGGCCCCGGAGGCAGTCCTTTAATACGATAAGTATTGTAGGGACTGTCCCTGCGAAGGTCTCTTCTGGTGATCACCTTGGGCGGAGGCTCTACTCCGTATACTGCAGTGGGATCCGATTCAAGGGGCATTCCTCTGCGAAGCCTGTTGTGAAACACTGCCGAAATCAGAGGGCGTTCATCATCCACCTTGGCCTCCTTTTCAATCAAAGAGGCAAGGGTCAGAAGCCCTCTTTCTGTTAAACCCAGTTCCTTTGCCCTGTTAAGCATGTCGCTGCTTAATTGGGACCTCATATTTTCGACCATACGGGTGATAACCGTTTCTGCCTCAGTGTATTTAGGAAAGAAATAGGTATCCGGAAAGAGGTAGCCCTCAACAGAAGGGGCATCAATGTGTAGCTTATTCAGCAGGTCTCTGTCCCTGGAAGCCTTCAGAAACTGGTTTTTGTCAGTAATCTCCAGTGCATCAAGCCTATCAGCAATCTGCCAGAGATTAAACCCCTCAGGGATGGTAACCTTCACCAGTTCTACATCGCCGCTTACCAGTTTTTGTAGCACCTCATGGTCTGAGAGCCTGCCTTCGAATCTGTATGTTCCATGTTTAATCTTGTACTGAAGCCCCCGAATCTTACCCCAGAATACAAACAACCTGGGATGTCTGATTATCTGATGTCGCCATAGCAGCGCCGTTACATCTGTAAAGTTCATCCCCCTGCTGATATGGATTTCTACGGGGCCATTGATTTCGTGCTTTATAAAAAAGGGGTTGAGCATTACATAAATAAACGCAAGCACCAGAGCTATGGTTATATAAAGGAGTTTGCCTTTTTTCATAGGAAGATATATTAACTGAAACCTTTAGAGGTAGGTCAAGAAGGGAAAAATAAAAAGGCAGGCTTCCTTTGAAGCCTGCCTTTTTTTGTGGATTTATCTTAGTACATATCCATTCCTGCACCGGCACCTGGCATCTTTTCTTCCTTTTCAGGAATCTCTGTGATCATCACCTCGGTTGTGATCATCAGTGATGCCACGGATGCAGCATTCTGAAGTGCGGTCCTTGAGACCTTGGTTGGGTCTATTATACCGGCCTTCATCATGTCTGTGAACTCCTCTTTCTGGGCATCAAAGCCGTAGTTGATGTCATTGGATTCCTTGACCTTTTCAACGATTATAGCACCTTCGAGGCCGGCATTGGAGACAATCTGCTTGATTGGTTCTTCAAGGGCCTTCTTGACTATTTCAACACCAATCTGCTGATCACCCTCAAGTTTGAGTTTTTCAAGAGCTGGGATACACCTGAGCAGTGCAACACCACCACCAGGTACTATGCCCTCTTCCACGGCAGCCCTGGTTGCATGGAGGGCATCCTCAACCCTGGCCTTCTTCTCCTTCATCTCTGCCTCTGTAGCAGCACCAACATTGATTACTGCCACACCACCGGCCAGCTTGGCAAGCCTTTCCTGAAGCTTTTCTCTGTCGTAGTCAGATGTGGTCTCTTCGATCTGGGTCTTGATCTGCTTGATTCTGCCCTGGATCTTGGCAGGATCACCTGCACCCTCAACAATGGTTGTATTTTCCTTATCTATTGTAACTTTCTTGGCACGACCCAGATCCTCGATCCTCACATTTTCAAGCTTCATACCCACATCTTCTGAGATGACCGTACCACCAGTGAGGATTGCAATATCCTCGAGCATGGCCTTTCTTCTTTCGCCAAAGCCCGGGGCCTTGACAGCGCAAACCTGCAGGGTTCCACGCAGTTTGTTTACTACCAGTGTTGCAAGGGCCTCACCCTCAACATCCTCTGCAATGATGAGTAGTGGTTTGCCCATCTTGGCAATCTGCTCGAGCAGAGGAATGAGGTCGCGCATGCTGGAGATCTTCTTGTCATGAAGCAGGATAAATACATCCTCCAGGTTGCACTCCATCCTCTCAGGATCAGTGATGAAATATGGAGAGATGTAGCCTCTGTCAAACTGCATACCCTCAACAACATCCAGTGTTGTCTCAAGGCCCTTTGCCTCTTCAACGGTGATAACACCGTCTTTACCAACCTTATCCATTGCCTCGGCGATAAGCTCGCCAATGGAAGGGTCGTTGTTTGCAGAAATGGTACCAACCTGGGCTATCTCCTTTTTGTCCTGAACAGACTTGCTCATCTTCTTGAGCTCTTCCACTGCTGCCTCTACAGCCTTGTCAATACCTCTTTTCAGATCCATTGGGTTGGCACCAGCTGCTACATTCTTCATACCCTCTTTGTAGATTGCATAGGCAAGTACTGTTGCAGTGGTTGTACCATCACCTGCTGCATCTGAGGTCTTGGATGCCACCTCTCTCACAAGCTGGGCACCCATGTTCTCGAATGGGTCTTTAAGCTCGATCTCTTTTGCAACGGTAACACCATCTTTTGTGATGGTTGGTGCACCGAATTTTTTGTCAATAATTACATTTCTGCCTTTTGGCCCTAAGGTGGCCTTTACTGCATCTGTTAGGATTGTAACACCCTTTAGAATCGCATTCCTTGCTTCCTCGTCAAATACAAGCTGTTTTGCTGCCATACTACCCTACCTCCTTTCTTATTCTTCAACTATTCCTAAGATGTCCTCTTCTTTGATGATCAGGTACTCGGTACCATTCATCTTGACCTTTGAGCCAGCATACCTGTCGAACATTACCTCGTCACCAACCTTGACCTCTTTTACCTCAGAACCAACAGCCTCCACCTTACCCCTCTGAGGTTTCTCCTTGGCAGTGTCTGGCACATAAATGCCACCTGGAGTCTTCTCAACCTCTTCAGTGTAGGATAAAAAGACCCTGTCTTTTAAAGGTTTGAACTTCATAGGCCTCCACTCCTTTCTTTAAAGATTTTTTAATTTTATTAGCACTCACTCTTAGCGAGTGCTAATATAATGGTTTTTTCAGGTTTTAGGCAAGGGCATAAAAACCGAGAAATCAGGTATTATTGGTAGATAGCTGCTGATATAGCAGAATAGTTTTTAAAATCAGATTTATTGTCCTGAAAACTCCCTTTTTTTGCTTTCGAGAAAATTCTGTAATTCCTCCTGGAAGATATCTCTCTGTTTTCTTATATGTTCAGGTATACGCATGTTGTATAGCTTAAGGCCCTCGTTTAGCTGGGCGCTGAAGACCTCCTGGAATGTGCCGTTAAGGATTGCCTCTTTGACCTTCTCGGGATTATAAAGAAGTATATCGGCCAGGATGGTTTTTACCAGTCTTCTTGCACGCTCAATGCCTTCGTCCGGGGATGAAGGTTCGGGTGCAGTTGGTTGTGGTTTTTCCGGGGCCTTTTGTTCAGATGGTGTCAGTTTTCTTTCTGCAGTAGGTTTTATACCAGCCTCAAGGTTCTTAACCTTCTGGATGAGCAGCTCCCTTATTTCATGGGTTTCTATGTAATCGTCTGCGCCGTGGAGATTTTCGGGCCTTCTTCTGTATTTGTCCTTGTCATATACACTACCAATAAGGATTACCTTAATATCTGAGGTCTCCTTTCTTTCCTTGATCCTTTTGCAGACCTCAAATCCGTAAATCTTAGGAAGTGTAACATCTATTATCACCAGGAAAGGGTGTTCTTTCATTGCCTTTACCATGGCGTCTATACCGTCCTTGGAGACAAGCACCTCATAACCCTGGGCCCTTAATACATCGGTACAGTCCTTTATGACATTGTCGTCCTGATGTGCCACGAGCACAAGGGACTTGTTTAGTTCTTTGAACTTCTTTTTTGCCTTCTTTACTAAAAATACAGTGGTACATTTAGGACAGCGGAATCTGCTTCCCTCGGGTGAGACCTTTTCATCGGGTATCTTAAGTTTTACCTTGCACTTTGGACATACAACAATCACTTTTCTACCTCCATCTTCTTAATGGCCTGCCTCTTTTTGGTAACCAGAGTTTAATGGTTAACAGTCCAAAAAAGAAACCTCCAATATGAGCAAACCAGGCAACGCCTCCCTCTAATCCAGCGCCCTTGCTGAGCAGACCGTTTAGAATCTGTATCAAACCCCAGAAACCAATAACTATTATAGCAGGAACCGTAATTATCTCGATAAAAAACCCAAAGAATATTAAAGTATGCACTTTTGCATGTGGATAAAGCAAGAGGTAGGCCCCAAGTACACCAGCCACAGCTCCGCTTGCTCCAACCATTGGTATGGTGGACTGGGGTGAACTGAGGGCATGGGCATAGGATGCTATAATGCCTGAGAGCAGGTAAAATATAAGAAATCGTATGTGCCCAAGCCGGTCTTCCACATTGTTTCCAAAGATCCACAGATAAAGCATGTTTCCTATAATATGAAAAAAGCCACCGTGCATGAACATGGATGTAAAAAGAGTTATTGGTGCTGGCACTGGTTGAGGTGATTTTAAGCTGAGCAGAAATTTCGGTACAGCCCCATAATTGTAGACCACATACTGAAGCCCCCTGGGATGGAATATCTCCCAGAGGAAAACAAGGCTATTTATAACAATCAGCAGGATTGTAACATAGGGAAATCGTTCGGTCGGATTGTCATCTTTAAAGGGTATCATTTGATTGTTAAATTATATGAAATGCTCGGGGTTATGTCAATATAAATTTTGGAATTTAACTTATTAATCAAGCGGTTATAAGAATGTTTTAATGTAATATTTTTACTACCGTATGCTACTGTCAAAGAAACAAATATTTTTCTTGACAAATTTAAATAAAAATGATTTAATTATTAAAATTATGTTAAAAAACCTTACATTTCCGGTTACACCTTCCGTTCTGATTGTTGATGACATACTGTCCAATTTGGAGTTGATTGAGGCAGTAGTTAAAGGGGAGGGTTACGAGGTTTTAAAGGCAATGAATGCCCGCGATGCCATTTCCCTGTTCGAGGAAAGGCAACCAGACATTGCAGTGCTTGATGTTATGATGCCCGAAATTGATGGCTTCCAGCTCTGTCAGATCCTTAAAGATATGGCAGGAAAGAGATACTTTCCCATAATCCTGCTTACTGCTTTAAATGACAAGGAAAGCCGCATAAGGGGTATTGAATGTGGTGCTGATGATTTTATATCCAAGCCTTTCGAGCCAAGGGCCTTTCTTGCAAAGCTCAAGTCACTACTTAGAATCAAATTCCTCTATGATGAACTTGATCATTCCGAAAATATAATTCTTACCCTTGCTGTTGCCCTTGAGGCCAGAGACCCATACACCAGAGGACATTCCACAAGGGTTGGTGACCTTTCAAGGGAATTTGCCGAATATATTGGTCTGAGCAATTATGACCAGGATATGATAAGGAAGGCAGGGCTTTTACATGACATCGGAAAAATTGGTCTAAGTGAGACCCTTCTACTTAAACCATCAAGGCTTACAGAACAGGAGCATGATGTAATAAAGAGGCATCCTATTATTGGGGAGGAGATCTGTAAACCCCTTAACTCTCTGCAAATGATTCTACCTGCCATCAGGCACCATCACGAGAGATGGGATGGAAAGGGGTTTCCTGATGGGTTAAAAGGAGATGAGATTCCTCTTTATGCAAGGATTCTTTCAATTGTGGATTCCTTTGATGCAATGCTTTCTGAAAGACCCTATCGAAAGGGAAGGTCCTTTCGTGAGGTTCTGGAGATCTTCAAACGAGAAAGAGAGTATGGTCAGTGGGACCCTGTACTGGTAGGCAATTTTATCGAAATGCTTAATGTACTTGGTGAGGAATATATTGTTAACAACAGGATTGCCTATAAACTGGAGCGTTAATAAATGATCAAGATTGCCCTGGCTGGAGGGAATGTAGCAGGGGGAGCCTTAATTTCACTTCTTAGAACCGAGCCAAATGTAAAAGTAGTAGCCCTATATGAAGAAAAAGCCGATGCCCCTGCGGTTATGCTTGCCCGCAAATGGGGCATTCCTGTTTGTACAAGACTTGAAGAGCTATCTGAATATCGGCCATCACTGGTTATAAATGTAATTGAAGAAAATATAGAGGCAGAGCTTAAGAAGGCCCTTGGTGAGCAGATCGAGATTATCAATCCTGGAGCTGCTAAACTCCTCTGGGATTTTATTGAGCGCCAGAAAAAGGCACGGGTCGAGACAATAAAGACTATCCAGAATATGAATACCCTTATATCTCTGACCACTGAGGCCTCCAGAGGGATAGAGGCTCCTTTCCTTAAAAATGCACTCAAAAGAGCACTGGAGATTGCTGAGGCACCTGCTGGAAGCATTGTAACTTACAAAGATAACAAATTACAGCTTCAATGCGCAGTGGGGCTTAGTAAGAGATTTATTGAAAATACAAGCTGGGAGATGATCCCGGGTGGGCTTACAGAAAAGGTTGTTAAGGAGAAAAAGACTATAGAGATATACGACACCCTGACCAGTGATTTCAACAACCCATCACTGATGATAGAAAATATCAGGGCAGTGCTTGCAATGCCCCTTGTAAGGGCAGACCAGTGTGTTGGCATCCTGTTTGTGGATGACTTTAAGCCAAGAAGATTTTCAACAAGGCAAAAAACAGCCCTTACGCTTTTATGCAGGATAACCGCAAATACCATTTTCTGGCTTCACCAGGTTCAGGACATTATTACAGTACAGGCCAGTTTAGATGCTCTCATGGACAGTGTCAACGATCTTGTGTTGATTACTGATCTGGAGGGAATCATTACAGACTGTAATAGCAGATTTCTGGATTACAACCTGAGTAAGGCTGATCTTGTAGGTAAATCAATTGCAGATGTGATCAGTACTGAAAGCAATGGATTTCTTAATGAGGTTATTAAGAAGAGATCGGTAGTACACGAGCTAAAAGTAAATCTGACTGAGGAACTAAGTAAAAGGGCGGAGATAGAGGAGTTGAAACTCAATGCCTCTCCTGTTAAGGATAAGTCTGAAAAGGTTCACGGGTATATTTTTGTACTTGAGGATACAACAGAGCGGCTCAGGCTACTGAGTGAGCTTGAACAGGCGAAGGAGTCTCTGGAGTCCCTGAACCAGATGCTTGAGCAGAAGGTGGTGGAAAGAACTGAGGCCCTTGAAAGGATGAACAGAGAACTTGAAAAGGCCAATCAACTAAAGAGCAGATTTATTGCTAATATGTCTCATGAGCTTCGTACCCCTCTGAACTCCATAATCGGTTTTTCTGATATCCTCCTTGAGGAGACCTTTGGCAGCCTCACGGATGAACAAAAACGTTATATAAGAAATATCCAGAACTCCGGAAAGCACCTCCTTGAACTAATAAACAATGTACTTGACCTTTCAAAGATCGACTCCGGTAGATATGAGCTCCAGTATGAGACCTTTTTTGTGGATGAGGTAATTCATGAAGTGGTGGAGACAATGAAGCCTCTGGCAGAGTCCAAATCCCTGTCAATTAACATAAATATAGATCCTGAGATAGACACCCTTACGGCAGACAGGGTAAAGATTAAACAGGTTCTTTATAATCTTATCTCCAATGCTATAAAGTTTACTCCTGAAGGCGGTAGCATACTGATTACTGCCCAGAGGGAAAAGATAAATGATGAGGATGCCGTGAGATTTGCGGTTAAAGACACGGGTGTTGGTATTCCACCCGATGACATCGACAGGATTTTTGATGAGTTCGAGCAGATAGACACATCTCTTTCAAGGCAGTACGGAGGAGTGGGGCTTGGGCTTGCCCTTAGTAAAAGGCTGGTAGAGCTTCATGGTGGCAGGATCTCGGTAGAAAGTACCCTTGGTAAGGGGAGCACCTTTTATTTCAGCATACCAACAGCCAGAGAGGTACCAAAAGAGGAGCCTGTTGAGAGGCCAGAAGAGGTGCTCGAGGCTGTTAAGCTAAACTATCCATGGACCAAAAAAGAGGCCCCCTTAATACTGGTGGTTGAGGATGACCAGCCAACCATAGAGCTATTAACAATACACCTTACGCAGGCCGGGTATAAGGTGGCCCACGCCTTCAATGGCGAGGAGGCAATAGAGAAGGCCCGAACCCTGAAGCCCTTTGCCATCACCCTTGATGTGATGCTTCCAAAGAAAGACGGCTGGGAAGTACTGCAGGAGCTTAAAAGTGACGAGACAACGGCAAACATTCCTGTTATTATACACTCCATAGTGGATAACAAGGATCTTGCCTTTGCCCTCGGTGCAACCGATTACATATTAAAACCACTGGATAAAGATATACTTATCGAGAAGCTAAATGAGCTTGCTGCCACAAAGGCAAAGAAGGGGCTGCCTGCAACAGTGCTTTTAATCGAGCCAAAAGAGGAGGAGGCCCAGAAACTAAAGGAGATCCTTCAGGACTCGGGCACAATAACCTATGTTGCCAAGGATTTGAAAAAGGGGATAGAGCTTGCCATTGCCATAAGGCCAAATCTGATAATGGTGAGTGTCGATTCAGATGATACCGATGGTTTTGATGTCATACAGGAGCTGAAGGCCTCGCCTGCAACAAAGGATATCCCTATCTTTGTGCTTTCTGAAAGGGACCTTTCCGTTGAGGAGAGGCTTGACATGCTTGGTAAGATAGACAGGATTATGAAAAAGAGGGCCTTTGATACCAAAGAACTTATCGAGCATATAAAAGAGCTTGAGATTATATACCCAAGAAGGGCCGGGCTTGTTGACGACCTTACAGGGCTTTTCAGCCATCGTTACTTCCATATCAGACTTGCCCAGGAAATAGAACGGGCAGAACGATATAAGTTGCCATTGATACTTGTGATGATAGATCTGGACCATTTTGGAAACTACATCGAAAAGGCCGGACAATACAATGCCAATATAGTACTTAAAAAGGTTGGAGATCTGCTAAAAAGAAATATCAGGGGCTCGGATATTGTTGTACGTTATGGAGGGGATTCCTTTGCAGTGGTACTTCCTAATACGGTACTGAATGCAGGCATTTCACTAAGCAACAGATTTAATGCTATTATAAAAAACTTCCCCTTTCCTCAGGAGGAGGTTCAGCCAAAGGGAAGAATTACTGCCAGTGCAGGACTGGCCTTTTATTCAGGGCAGTCTCCTGAGGAGTTGATACTCTGTGCAGAAAAGGCCCTTTCTTATGCAATAAGCAAAGGTGGCGATAGAGTTGAGGTATTCTCAAAGGAGATCGAAACATTCAAGATCTGAACTGCTTTATGACTGTATTGAAACACCTGTTGGTCCGCTAAGCATAGTGTTTTATTATCCAGCCGGAAATACAACCAGGGCCTGTTTATTAAGGATAACCTTCTCACCAAGGGTTTCAGGTGCAAAAAAGACCCCTCTGCCAGAGTATATCAAGAGGCAGTTCAGGGAGTATTTCAACGGCAATAGAAAGAGCTTTGATCTTTGTTATGAACTTAAAGGCAGCGAATTCGAAAAAGAGGTATGGGAGCTAACAGCATCCATACCCTATGGACAGACAAGAACCTATAAATGGATAGCTGAACAGTTAAAAAAGCCAGGTAGTGTCAGGGCAGTAGGGCAGGCCCTGAAGCGAAATGCCCTGCCCATTGTGGTTCCATGCCACAGGGTAATTATGTCGGATGGTGACATTGGTGGTTATTCGTCTGGCACGGAGATAAAGCGAAGACTGCTTGATTTAGAATACTACAGTAATCGATAGCCCGGAGCTAAAGCTCCTCGTAAAGGACGGTTTTGTTTCTGCCTTCCTGTTTTGCCCTGTAAAGGGCCTGATCAGCCCGCTCTATTAAGTCTTCACGAGTCCTTGCATCTTCAGGATAGGAGGCAATACCCAGACTTAATGTAACATTGATATCTGCTGTGTCGGTTTTAACAGTAGTCTGTTCCACCTTTTTGCGCAGACGTTCGGCTATCTTTTTGGCCTCTCTTGCAGTTGATTTAAGGATTATCAAAGCAAATTCCTCACCACCGTATCGTGCCGGGAAATCAATCTCTCTTACTGCCTTACGAATGATTTCGGCTATTTTTTTCAGGACAGCATCTCCGGCAGGATGCCCGTAAGTATCATTTACCTTTTTAAAATGATCGATATCAAGAAGTATCAGGGATACTGGTTCTGTGTAGCGGTCTGCCCTTTTAAGCTCTTCCTGTAAACGCTCCTGAAAGCGTCTGTGATTGTATAGCCCTGTTAGACCATCTGTAAAGGCCATCATCTTTATTTCTTCATGCAGCATTGCCTTTGATGCACTCTCAGAGGCCTGGTAAAGATAGACCTCCAGCAGATGGCGCTGGATCTGGTTGAAGGCATCCCTTTTTGATGAAAAAACAGCCACCATGGCCTGTACCCTTTTTTCAATAATCAGTGGTACAACAAACATGCTCTTGGGATTTACTCCGTTAAGAGGTAGCGCCTTTTTCTTATACATGGCAAGATCTGAAAAATACAGGGGTTTTTTGTTACTCCTTATCAACTCAAGCAGGGTTTCTTTAAGCTTTTTAATACTGACTTTTTGCTCCTTGATGATCAGTTTGTCTGGTTTGTAGATCCTGTAGCTACTGTTTGTACGCCACAAAAGTACAGCGGAGCCCCCAGTAAGGGCCTCTGATGACTCCACTATCTTCTGAAGTATCTCATCCAGTTCTATTACCTCTGACAGGGATGAGCCATGTTCATGGAGCATGGAGATTGCCTTGTATGAGAGCTTAATCTGAGAAAACATCCTCTGCCTGCCAAGACTTCTGGCAATCTCTTTTGCTATAAGATCCACTACCGATTGATCCTTCTCGGTAAAGGCCCTGTAACGGATACTCTCTACACAGAGCACACCAAGGGGTATCTGATCGTCCACTACTGGTGAGGCAATCAGGCTTTTGATTCTCTCTCCACTGTAATAACCAGGGTTTTTGATTTCACCCTCTTCGGCCCAGATAAGAATGGATTTTTTCTGGAGAAGGACTTCATAAATTATTCCTTCATCCACAGGATTGCATTCCGTGTCTTTTGCTGAACAAAGACAGGTGAGTTCACCATCTCTGTAGACAAAAATATGAGCATTGTCGGCCACCGTTGCCACCTGAGATAGTAACATCAATTCTTCAAGTTCCTCTTTGAGGCTCTTTTCTTCTGAATAAAAGGAGGAAAGAATAAGGTCTTCATCAAGGTGATGACTTGTCTCAGCAAGCTCCTTTGCCTGGCTTTTAAGTGATGAGAGCCTTTGGCTGAGTGACTCCAGTGATTCCTTATGTTGGTGGGTAATTCCCCAGATCACAATAGATGAAAAGATGCTATAAAGAATTATCCAGATAGAAGGATTACTAATTGACAGTGTGGTCAGGAGCTCTTTAAGGTGAACAAG
Organism: Nitrospirota bacterium; assembly: GCA_013151495.1. Lineage (GTDB taxonomy): Bacteria > Nitrospirota > Thermodesulfovibrionia > Thermodesulfovibrionales > JdFR-85 > JAADIE01. The sequence goes on from JAADIE010000081.1 coordinate 44,484, forward strand.
GGGTTGAAATGCGATAACCATTATCAGGGCCTTGAGCCCGATAAAATTAACACTTACTGCCATAACAGGAATATGTACATAGTGGATAATATCAAGCCTGGTTATCTGGTATAGGGCTTCAGCTATGCTCTGTAATATAAAAACAGGCAACCACGCATACAGGGCCTGCCAGCCCTTATGGTAGCAGTATCCTAAAAATACAGCTAATGCTGATGAGGTTAAAATTATGTACAGAGGGGTTTTCTGGGATATGCCTGAGTAAAGAACTCCACACTGAAGGGCTACTAACAGTACTGGCAGAAGGATATTGATCAGATGTCTCTTCCGCGCCTTTTTTCCTCCTCTTTAAAAAACTTCTTATAAAGGACCTCCCATTCTGGCGAGCCTTCAACCAGCTTCTTTGAGTAAGAACTGAGTTTTCGTCTTACCACCTCGTCTATCTCTTCGCCAAGCTTGAGTTCCTCTATTATACTGCGCCTGATCTGTTACTTTGCCCTCTTCCTCGTTAACCTTTATTAGATTGCGGTTTTTTAACTCCCTTAAAAGCACATGGCTCATGTGGGTGATCTTTTCGTCTGATAACATCATAGGATGAGATTCCTCTCTCTGACAAGCTTTTGTTTGGTAAGATCAAAAAGTCTTTTGTAGTCAAGCCTCTTGTTCTCAATTTCATCTTCAAACTGCTTGAGAATCTCTCTTACTTCGGCATTTAGCCTGTCTTCAACCATTAACTCATCAAGCAGTATCTCGGCTGTAATGTTTATAAGCTCCTCTTTGTCTATCTCAGAGGTGATATACTCCCTCTTCAGGAGGTCTTCAATAATCCTCCTTGCCATAGGTGGAACCCATGAACGAGGAATTCGCATTGTTATCTTTCCATAAAAGGAAGCAGTGCTATGTTTCTTGCCCTCTTGATAGCAGTGGTCAGTTCACGCTGATGCCTGGCACAGGTGCCTGTCATCCTCCGTGGAAGAATTTTGCCCCTTTCGGTCATGTAACCTCTCAGGGTCTTATAGTCCTTGTAATCAATAAAAGGCACCTTTTCTGCACAGAACTTGCAGTATTTTCTTGTATGGAACCTTCTTACCATCCCTTAACTCCTTTCAAGATTTTTATAGCAAATTTTATTAAAATGGTTCAAGTTCAGTTGTTTCATCCGGTGGTACAAGGTCGTCATCAGCGCCAAAGTCATCGGTTGTCTGCGGAGTATCTCTTCTTGGTAGAAACTTTATGGTGCTTGCAATGACTTCGAACTTGCTACGCTGCTGTCCCTCGTACTCCCACCTTCTTTCACGCAGTCTGCCTTCTACCAGAATCGGGCTGCCCTTTGAGAGATACTGCGTAGAGCTTTCTGCCTGCTTGCCAAAAACAACGGTGTCTATAAAAAGGGTCTCATCTTTAAACTCATCCCCCTGTTTGACCCTCGAGTTTACGGCTATTCTCATGTTGGCCACGGCAGTGCCTGCCGGCGTATAACGGAGTTCAGGATCCTTTGTAAGATTTCCTATGAGTATTATCTTATTGAACATTTAAGCCTCTTGAGGTGTTGCCTCAGGGGTTTCCTCTGGCTTCTTCAGTTCATCAAAAAGCTGTTTTAGTTGCCTTTTGTCCATCCTGATAAACATGAACTTGAATACAGGCTCAAATACTCTGTAAAAACGTTCAATCTTTTCAATTGCATCAGAAGGAGCCTTGAATGTATAAAGAATATAGTAACCCTGAGTCCTTTTGTTCAGCTCATAGGCGAGTTTCCTACGCCCCCAGTTATCCTCTTTAAGAATCTCCCCTCCGTGTTTTTCAATGGTCCCCTTAATCTTTTGTGAGACCTCCTGGAGTTCTTCCTCACCAAGTGAGGGTTCAATAATAACAATATTCTCGTAGTAATTCATCTTTGTACCTCCTTTTGGATCTATAGCCCTCTTTAATTTAATTAAGAGAGCAAGGAGTTATTGTAATAATAACCCAGATTTAATCCATTAAGCATAACCTATCAGGGTGAGGTATGTCAATATAATGTCGTTTTAATGACGTAGATAGGTATAGAGATATTTACCACTCTAAGAGAAAAACAATACACATAGAAGAAGGAAAGACAGGAGAACGGATAAGTACGGTTGAAACTTTAAGTAGGATAAC
>JAADIE010000043.1 GCA_013151495.1 Nitrospirota bacterium
CCCTGCATTCTATGCCTATTGCACCCTGTCCTATGGCTGGTAACATAATCTCAGGTGAGATTCGTTCTGTTATTCTTTCCTCCCAGCCCAGCCTTTTGACCCCTGCAGCAGCAAGGATTATTGCATCAAACTGTCCTTCATCAAGCTTTCTCAGTCTGGTATCCACGTTTCCGCGTAATTGTACGATTTTCAGGTCAGGCCTCTGGTTAAGAAGCTGGCATGAGCGTCTTAGACTGCTCGTACCGACTACAGATCCTTCTGGAATATCATGGAAGTTGCCAATAATGAAGCCCTTTTCGTTTTTTCTTGATATAAATGCATCTCTCGGATCTTCCCTTTTGCAGATCGCTGTTAAATGAAGGCCTGAGGGTAAAAGTGTGGGGACAACCTTCATGCTATGCACTGCCAGATCCACATCACCCCTGAGCATTGCATCTTCAATCTCTTTTACAAATAGTCCCTTTCCACCGATCTTGGCAAGAGGAACATCCAGGATCTTATCTCCTGTTGTCTTTATCTTTCTTATCTCCACCTCGATTTCTGGATGGAGCCTTATCAATTCTTCTTTGACCCATTCTGCCTGCCACAGGGCCAGCTTGCTTCCTCTGCTGCCAATAACTACCTTTCTTTTGTCTGACATTATTTCTCCTCTTCAAATCTTGAATTGTTATGCCTGTTTGTTTCCTCTTCTAATCCATAAAGTATCTTTATTGTTGCAATCAAAACATCTCGGTCTTCACGATCATCCTTGAGGGCAACTGTTGGTGGATGCAGTATCTTATTTACTATGGCATTTATTGAGGTTTCTATCAATTTTCTCTGACGCTCATCAATCTCACCGATTCTATTCATTAACCGTTCTAACTCTGCATTCTTTATCTGTTCTGCAAAGTTTCTCAACGCAACTATGGTCGGTACGGCATCAAGGGAGTCTCTCCATTTCATGAATTTCTCTACCTCTTCATTTATGATCCGTTCAGCCTTTTCAGCCTCTTTTTTTCTTTCCAGCATGTTGGCATCCACTACCCCCTGCAGGTCATCCACATCGTATAGATAGACATTATCAATCCTGTTGATCTCAGGGTCAATATTCCTTGGCACGGATATATCAATTATGAATACAGGTTTGTGCTTCCTCTTTTTCATGATACTCTGCATCTCATTTTTATATAAGATATAGGTTGGTGCACCTGTGGAACATATAATTATATCTGTATAAACAAGTTCTTCCTTGAACTGTTCAAATCTCACAGCCCGTCCGCAGAACTGATTGGCCAGTTCAACCCCTCTTTCATAGGTGCGGTTCGCAACCGCTACATCTTTTACTCCATTACTAATGAGATGCCTTACTGCCAGCTCAGCCATCTCACCAGCGCCAAGGAGCATGAAGGTTTTTTCGCTCAGATCTGTAAAGATCTTTTTGGCAAGCTCCACAGCAGCATAACTTATTGATACGGCATTTTCTGCTATCCTTGTTTCGGTCCTCACCCGTTTGGCAACAGATATGGCCTTTTTAAAAAGCTTGTTGAGGAGCACACTTGTATATTTTCTTTGAAGGGCGTATTCAAAGGCATCCTTTACCTGACCCAGAATCTGGGGCTCACCTACTACCATGGAATCAAGGCTTGAGGCAACCCTGAAGACATGCCGTACAGCCTCCTCATCAAAAAACATATACAGCGATTTTTCAAGCTCCGGCAGGTTTACCTTATGAAATTCTGCAAGAAAGTCAACTACATATTTTCTTGCACTATCTATATTCATTGTCTGTAAATAGAGTTCCACCCTGTTACATGTGGACAAAATGACCGCTCCTTCAATCACCTGACTTTTGAGCAGCCCCTTCAGCCCCTCTTCAAGCTTTGGGCCGTCAAAGGCCACTTTCTCTCTTATCTCTATAGGGGCGGTCTTGTGATTTAATCCAGTAACAAGCAACTTCATTGTAGATAGCTGTGATATCCTTTAAGAATCAGGTTTACTCCAAAGAAGGTAAACAGGACTGCAAGAAATCCAATAATGGACAGATATGCTGCCTTCCTGCCACGCCAGCCTGCTCGTAATCTTGCGTGCAAGACAAAGACATATATAAACCACGTGATAAGCGACCAGGTTTCCTTGGGGTCCCAGCGCCAGTAGCTCCCAAGAGCAGTTTCAGCCCATATGGAGCCAGTAACAATGGCAAGAGTCAGCAGGGGGAATCCTATACTTATTAATCTGTAGTTTATCTCATCAAGGCTCTGCAGGCTTGGCAACCTTTGAAAAAGACTACCAAGATGTTTTTTCTTGACAAAATGCTCCTGCACAAGATACATAAGCCCTATTCCGGCAGCCATTGCAAAGGCAGCATCGCCAAGAAAAGCCAGCAACGTATGAACAGCAAACCAGGAACTCTGTAGCAGTGGGCTGAGTGGCTTAATACCTCTGGGAAGAATCGAAGAAGAAAGCATGAATAAAAATACCACTGGCATAACAAAAGAGCCCAGAAGGCCTACCTTGTAACGGTACTCGATATAGAAAAAAAGCAATACAATACACCATGAAAAGAAAGAGGATGCCTCATGCATATTCGTAATGGGCAGGTGTCCACCAATTATAAAGCGTAATACAATATTTGCTGTGTGAAGAGTAAAACCTATAACTGCAAGTATCATAAGCAGTCTTGTTGTGGCCTTACTGCTTTTGAATAGCTCCAGGACACCAACTATGGTGGCAGCAAAATAGAAAGTAAGGGCTAACTCAAAAAGTATTGTAACCATTAAAAACACCCCAGTTCACAGTTTGTAATCTTGATTTTTAGCTCATTCAGGATGTCACCAATTTCCTTGTAGGAGATACCTTCTTCCTCAGCCAGGCGACGAGCAAGCGGACAGGGAATCCTCCCGTCTTTACTGAGGGAATGAATACGTTCTATCAGTTTCTTCTTTTTGTCTGTTTTCAAAAGAACCTCAATCCTGTTGATTAATCTTTCCTCTCCGTCAGGCAGTATAATATTTATGACCTTTTCATTATTAATAAAATTATCAGGAGTTCTTTTTATAACAATATCTGCTCTTGGTAAAATCTTACGGGCAGACTCTTTTATTCTTTTGTCATCCTCACCAAAAACAAATATTACTACATCAGGGTTTAAAAACTCAATTACAGAGTTTCCTTCTATTATAACACCTTCTACCTCAGAAAGCATTGACAGAGCTATCTCAAGAGGCTCTTGAATCTGATCTTCAGGTGCCTGAACCCATAGAACAGGCTCTGCACCTGCCTGTTTCATTCGCCAGGTATCCTTGCCTTCTATATCATCTGAGGCTGTAGACTCCTTAACCGTGGTGTAAAATGCGGTTCTGGTATATTTTATGGCAGCCCAACTTCCCTGAAGCCTTCTTAAAAGCAGTTCTGCTATGAAGGTTTTTCCACATCCACTATGGGCACCACATATTGAAATTATCTGTTTTTTCATAGTATCTATTTTAACTCATTGCTGTCCAAAAAGATTTAGTAAGAAAAAGTAATAAAAAAGGAAGGCAGGGTGCCGAAGAAAAATAATGTCCACACCTTTGAAAATAGAAAAATCCTTCTGAAACAGGAGCGGCAGAGGTGGTTCATCATCCCATTGATGCAATGGGATTTAAAATTATAAAAAAGACAGAGTCTTTTCAGCCTTCAGGTGATACAGGGATATGCTGGTGTATGTTACTGTCGGTATTGCTACATGGGTATTCTTCACCACCTCTGCCGCTGTGCAATGGAATCTCTGTATGGTTTCGTTC
>JAADIE010000010.1 GCA_013151495.1 Nitrospirota bacterium
AAGACTAAAAATAACATACCCAATCTTGCTTGACACCAGCGGTGATGTTTTCATAAAAAAATACACAGTAATAGGCCTGCCAAGCACTTTTATAATAGATCGTAACGGCGTCATTTCTGAGCGTATAATCGGCAGGTATGACTTTACCAGTAAGGTTTTCCAAGAAAAAATTCAGCGTTTGTTAAAGAGGTAGATCAAAATGAAGAAAGGTTTTTATTATCTACTGATTGCTTCCCTCCTTCTTACTGCCTGTCAACCGAGTACCTTCCTCATCAGTAAAGGCAACAGGGCCTATTATTTTGGAAGGCAAAGCAAGTCCCTCAAGAAGATTCTTTGTGACAGTGGCGACTTCAAAAAGGTCCTGCGTAACACCCGGATGCCCGAACATTTGAAAGATGACTTCTATCGCTATGTTTGTACAGATGAGGCATCAAGAGAAAAGGTTGTTGCTCTTTATAACTTCCTTACCCCTGATGAAAGAAAAAGCCTTAAAAGGGCCTTTGTCAAACAAGGTTATGCAATCAACTATGTTCCATGCTGAGGTGGTGTTGACTAAACTCCCTGGAGGGGAGACAGGTTTAAGATTTAAGATTTAAGATTTAAGATTTTAGATTTAAGATTTAAGATTTAAGATTTAAGATCTTAAGATTTTAAGATTTCGATCTTAGATTCATGATTCAAGGAGGGTAAAGTGTGTGTTTCTTACATCTCTATTTGCTTTCCCGAGCTTTAAAAGCATAAAAAAAGGGGAAGGGTTATAACCCTTCCCCTTTTAACATCTATACTACTCAGGAGGGTTAGAAAGTTACATCAAAGGTAAAGTAGATATCATGAGCATTCTTTAATGGAGCCATAAACTGTGGATAATTCATTGAGGTAAGATCGTCTATCTTCTTTGGTGCACCTATCCAGCTGTTGCTGCCAGTGTATCTGAACTTATAGTACTGGTAGCCAAGCCTGAAGTAGGCCTTACCCATCTTTGCAATAGGCATCTCCGGGAGTTCCTGTATCAGATAGGCCTCATAAACCTCACCACGAGTGCCTAATTTGTTTGTCCACATATCGTCAGCTGCAGGACCAAAGGTTATCCAATTTTTGGAGCCATAATTGTACTCAAGACCTATTTTGGTGCCAGTGCTCTTTATGTCGTATCTTGCACCAACATAAAAGGCATGGCCGGTCTTTGAGTCTTTATCTACAGGCTGTCCGTTCTGATCAGCGTCAAACAACAAACCAGCAAGAGGCTGATTCTGTACCAGCATGAGATCAGGATAGCCATCACCATCCAGATCATCCGGAATACCATCACCATTCATATCAACTGTTGTGAAAATGTCCATTGCTAACATCTCATCAGATGGATGGGTCTTGGAAAGAGCTGCCGAGGCAAACAGTGTAAGATCACCAGCTCCAAGATTTTCAACCTTATAAGTGGCAGTTATACCATACTGATCTATGTCACCAAGATTTGCTTTAACACCTGAATCCGGGAAGGTATCAAAAATGTTAAAGGCCCTGTCCCACTGAAGTTCCACATGGAAATTATCGGTATCAATTGGAACAATGTTTATACCCAGGAAGTCAACATCCTTTGGTGTGCTGTCGCCAGGAATATCTGTTCTGAAACCACTATCAAACCCCTTACCATAACATACCTTGGCATAAAAGCCCGGTAATGCCTCTATGTAAGGAGCAAAACCAAGGGTTAAACCATCAAAGGCATAATCAATCATAAGGCCTGGTACACCTGCTGTTCCTACCTTCTCTCTATTCTGCCTTATGTTTGTAGGAATACCCTCGGTCGAAGGCCTTCTACCAACGGAGAACCAAACAGGAAGATCAAACACATTAGACCAAGTTGCATAGGCATAATCTACCACCAATTTGTTGTCCATTGGCAAATGACCGGTCTGGCCATCAAAAGGTGCTCCACCGGTTGACATCCTGTCGGCAAAATAACCAGCATCGGTTAATGGACCAGATGTCTGGTGTCCCCAGATCTTGTACATGGCAAGCCTTGCCTTAACTGCAATATTCTCTGTAGCCTGAGCCTTTATTGTCAGCCTGAACCTGTTTGTCAGCAAGGCGTCGTTTTTTGCAGTAGAGTTCCCCTTCATTGCAGCGCCAAAAAGCTGATTAAGCTCTGTTGAGGAAAGACCGGTAATTAAATAGGTCTGTCCGTTTAATGGATTAGTCCAGGGTTTAACAAGTGGATAGGTAATTCCCTGAGAAGCATAATAACCACCCAGCATAATATGACTCTGCCAGATCTCGTAAGCCTGGTTCTCCAGATCGGAAAAATTAAAGTGCTCGTGAACATCACCCCTTAATGAATCAAACCTGAACCTGTAATCACCACCAATTGTCAGCCAGCCAAACTTGCTTTTGACCTCCTTCGCCTGATCCTTGGCATCCATAACATCTGCCTGCTGCTGCATCTGCTTGTTCTGCATCTCCTGCATCTGCTTCTTCAGCTCCTGGATCTGATTGGTGAGGTCCTGGATCTTCTTCATAATTTCTTCCGGTGAGAGTGCGAATGAACTGGCGGGTACTAAAAGCAGGAGTGCTACAAAGAGAGCAAGTAATCGTTTCATAAAGCACCTCCTTCCCCTAAAGCGTGCTGCCCCAGAGGATAATTTCATGCCAGTAAAACTGGCCTGGAAAAAATCATTTAGTTGCGTTGTTTCTAAACAAGTAGTTTTTACAGAATTATATTATAATCTGACATCAATGTCAACTTTTATAGAAAATATGTTGTTCGAATGTTAAAATAATTGCATGAAAAGATACTTAAATATCTTAATATTATTATTTGTTTTAATTATAGGCCTTAACATCACACTTACTGTTTATAGCATCAATCATATCAAAAAAGCACTCCACCTGGTTATTAAAGCAAGCGAAAGCCTTAAACAGCGTGATATCCTTTTTCAGACATCAGAGATATTTATTCAGACACCAATACCTAAAAACCTCAATGATGTAAAGGAATCTCTACAAAAATGTATGGAGTGTCACCACGACGAAGAGGACCTCTCAAAGATAAAAAAGATCAAAGAAGTTGTAAGGTTACTCGACTCTGATATAACAAACACCTTACTGCACTCAAGATTGCACGATCTAACACTGGAGGCAGCTACTGCAGGAAAAGAGCTCGTCAGTAAACAGTCTGCCGAGGCTCTCGGGTTTTCCAATAAGCTTCTCATATTTTACTTCACCACTATAAGTGGCCTGCTATTCATACTTGTATTTTTTACCTTTAAGATCCTAAAAGGTGCCAAGAAAACTATATCCGGTATCATCAAGGCCACCTCGGATGTGGCAATGGGAGTAGATGTGGATAAAGACAGATTTACCCACGAGTTTAAACCTGTGGAGAGGCCTTTGCAGCCCTGCAGCAGGAGCTAAAAATAAAAGAAGAAAAGCTTACTAACTGGGCTAAAAACTGGAAGGTTGCCTTCGATTCCATCGATGATATGATGAGCCTATGTGATGTAAACGGAACAATAATAATCGCAAGCAAGGCATTCAAGGAATACTTTGGAGATGACATCGAGGGTAAGATTATTTACGATGTTGTTTGTAAGAGGTTCCACTGTGAAGATAAGTGCATTATAAAGGATACCCTCAAGACCGGAGTAGCTAAAGAAAGGGTGTTATCCAATAAAGGACTCGTAATTGCTATAAAGGTGTATCCTTTATTTGATAACGAGGGAAGTGTAAATGGCTGCATATGGATTGGCAGAGATATTACAAGAGAAAAGGAGTATGAAGAAAGGGCCTTGCAATCTGAAAAACTGATTGCACTGGGTGAACTGGTTGCCGGAATCGCCCATGAAATCAATAATCCTCTGTCTGTTATAGTTGGATACTCTGAGATAATGCTGCAGAACAATCAGTTGAGCGAGTCCGACAGAAAAAGGCTCGAAAAAATATTTCAGTCTGGCACACGGGCAGCAAACATTATCACAAACCTGTTAGAGTTTGCCAGGCGTAAGGCCCCTGAACAGGCCCCCTGCAATCTCAATGTAATAGCAGACAAGATTATAGATCTTATTCATTATGAACTTAAATCTGATGGAATCAGACTAATCAGGAGCTACGCTGCAAACCTACCTTCTGTAATGGGAGATCCAACCCAGCTCGGACAGGTTATTCTAAACATCTTGAAAAATGCCCATGATGCATTAGCCGATCAGGACAAACCAGGTGAAATAGAAATAAAAACATACTACGATGAAAAAAGTGTGTATGTCGACATCACGGACAATGGTCCGGGAATACCAGAGGAAAACCTGAAAAGAATTTTTGAGCCCTTTTTTACTACGAAAGATATAGGTAAAGGCACAGGCCTTGGATTGTCTATAACCTATTCTATCATCAAGGCCCATGGTGGCGATATAATTATAAAAAACCGACCCGAAGGTGGTATAATAGTTCACATCACGCTACCGAGGGGAAATATCTCTTCTTGAAATACCAAAAAGGAGGGGTTATGGAGCGAACTATGGTTTTGATTATTGATGACGACCTTGATGTAGCTGATGTGCTTGCCACTTATATATCTGGACTTGGTTACGAGACTCATATAGCTGAAAGCAGCACCAAAGGACTGGAGTTAGTAAAAAACAACAGTTATTACGCCATCTTCAGCGACTGGAAGATGCCAGATATAAAGGGTGATGAAGTTTTAAAAAGAATCAAAACCATAGACCCCGAGCTGGCAGACCGCTTTGTGCTTATTACCGGTGCAGTGGTAGATGACGAGACTGAAAGAAAACTTACATCCAGCGGCGCCAGAGTCCTTAGAAAGCCCTTCAGACTTGAAGAAATAAAGAAAACCTTTGAAGGCTTTCCAAAATGAATAAAAAAGACACCATCGATTTTATAAAAGACCTCCTTGCCAAAAAATCAAAAAATTCTCTTAGTATCAAACTCCTTTTAGCTATAGGAATCCTTGTATTAATTGGAAGTGGCTTTTTCTGGTATATGGTAATAATAAGGGGTGAACGAGAGTTTTTGAATTACTCTGTCTCCTATTACTCAGGCTTTACTGAAATGATTGAAAAAACCCTTGAGACCAATATGATGAAAAACGATCAGAAAACCATACAAAATGTAATAGAGAAGGTAGGTTCAGGCTCTACTGCCGACCTGGTTAATCTCAATGTGTACAGCCACCCTGAAGGTTATATCAAGTTTTCATCACATAAAGAAAAGATCAATCAAACCGTCCAGTCGACCTCATCGGCCTGTCTACCATGTCATAAAGAAAAAACTACAGAACTTACAACCAAGTGGTTTACTGAGGATAAAAAAACAGGTAAGTTTATAGTCTTTACCTTACCAATTAAAAACAGACCAGCCTGCTATACTGCAGCCTGTCATGCCCATCCAAAGGAGAAAAAACTCATTGGCATACTGGAGGCCCGTTACTCTCTTGAAAGACTCGATAAAACCATGAAAGACCAGAAGATCTTTACCCTTATTGCCGGGGTTATCTTTACCATCTTTTTCTGTGTAACCCTCTGTATAGTTTTATGGAAGATAATCATAAAGCCCCTTTATATACTTGCAGATGGTATGCAGAGGGTTTCAAAGGGGGATCTTGATCATAGAATAGAGATAAACACCAAAGATGAGATGGGCATGCTTGCACGGGCCTTCAACAGCATGACAAAGGAACTCAAGTCCTCAAGGCAGAAGCTTGAAAACTGGGCAAAAGAGCTTGAGCGAGAGGTTGCCAAGAAAACAGAGGAGATCCGTAAAGGACAGGAACAGTTAATACACACAGAGAAACTTGCTTCCCTTGGTCGAATGGCTGCAGGCGTTGCCCACGAGCTAAACAGCCCCTTAACAGGTATTGTGACCTTTGCTCATTTAATGTTACAGAGAATCCCTCCTGAAAACAAGATGGACAGAGAGGATCTGGAGGTTATCATCGAGCAGGCCGAGCGTTGTTCCAAGATTATCAAGGGACTACTTGGATTTTCAAGGGCCCTGCCTGCTGAGAAAACCGAAATCAACATAAACAGCGTAATAAGCCATACCCTTGATATGGTACGAAACCAGGCCAAATTCCATAACATTAAGCTTCATACAAAACTGACTCCAAATCTTCCTAACATTGTTGGTGATGCATCTCAGCTTGAACAGGTGTTTATGAATCTGCTGATTAACGCTGCCGATGCTATGAACGACCGGGGAAGTATCACCATTGCCACAAGGGTTGTCAATGTGGATGGAACTGACTATGTGGAGGTTGAGTTTACTGACACAGGCCCTGGTATACCTGATGAGTATATGGACAGGCTATTTGAACCTTTCTTTACAACAAAACCTCCGGGCAAGGGCACTGGCCTTGGCCTGTCTGTAAGCCATGGTATCGTGAAGAAACATGGTGGACATATCAGAGTACATAGCACACCTGGAAAGGGTACCAGCTTCTTCATTAGATTGCCGATCCCTAAAAAAGAAAACTCCCAGAACGAATGAATGTAAAGATACTTGTTGTGGACGATGAAGAAATAGTCAGAAAGAGCTGCCAGAGGATCCTGGAGGATTTTAACAACATGGCAGTGCTTGAGGCATCATCTGCAACCCAGGCCCTTGAGTTGTTAAAAAAGGAAGATGTCGATATTGTGCTATCAGACCTCAAACTGCCAGACCTAAGTGGCCTTGAGGTGCTAAGGCAGGTTAAAGAGCAGGACCCATACATAGAGGTTTTAATAATTACCGGGCACGGCACTGTCAACACCGCTGTTGAGGCAATGAAACTGGGGGCCTACGACTATATAGAAAAACCCTTCAGACCAGATGAGCTAAAGGCCCTTGTCCTGAGAGCCCTCGAAAGAAGAAGGCTTAGAAGAGAAAATGTTTTACTTAAAAAGGAACTAACCACCCACTACATTAAAAACATCGTTGGTAAATCAAAGGCCATGGAGCAGGTCTTTAAGCTGATAAGTACCGTCGCACCCACATCCTCAATTGTACTGATTACAGGTGAAAGCGGAACAGGAAAAGAGCTTGTAGCCCGGGCAATTCATTACAACAGCCCTCGTAAAGATGGGCCATTTGTGGTAGTAGACTGTGGCAGCATTCCTGGAGAGCTCCTGGAGTCGGAGTTGTTCGGACATAAAAAGGGAGCTTTCACCGGTGCGGTTTCAGATAAAAAGGGGCTTGTGGAGCAGGCCGAAGGAGGCACACTGTTTCTTGATGAGATCGGCAATCTTCCCCTCTCATTACAGACCAAACTACTAAGGCTCCTTCAGGAAAGAGAGTACAGACCGGTTGGTGGCAAAGAACTTAAAAAGGCCAATATCCGGGTAATCGCGGCAACAAACCAGGACCTGAAGGAGATGGTTAAAAAGGGACAGTTCAGGGAGGACCTCTTTTACAGGCTGAACATATTTCCCATCCATTTACCACCTCTCAGGGTACGAAAGGAAGATATCCCTTTGCTTGCAAATCACTTTCTCAAGAAGTATTCAAAGGAACTTTCCAGGGATGTTAAAAAGATATCTGCCGAGGCCATGAAGAAACTGATTGAGTACGACTGGCCAGGAAATGTCAGAGAGCTTGAAAACACCATACAGCGAGCAATACTGCTTGCCGAGTCAGACACTATCGATACCAGCGATATAAACATTACCCCTTTAAAAACAGACACCACTGTACCCAGAGATGTGGATGAACTTAAAAGAGTTAAGAAAAAACTGCGTGAAGAGGCAATAGAGTCGGTCGAAAGGCTATTTGTATTAGAGGCCCTTAAGAGAAACGACTGGAACATCACCAGGGCAGCAAAGGATGTGGGGATGAAAAGGCCCAACTTTCATGCCCTGATGAGAAAGTACAACATTAAAAAGCCCTGAGGAGGCCAGATGCTTAGACCCTATCGTGTCGACCTGCATATTCATACCTGCCTGTCACCCTGTGCCGATATTGACATGACACCAAAGCGGATTTTATCAAGGGCCCAAGAGAGGGATTTACAAATAATAGCTGTTACAGATCACAACTCTGTGGAAAACTTTCCTGCCTTTCTGGATCTGGCTGACGGGATTACTGTGCTTCCGGGGATGGAGATAAACACCGCCGAAGAGGTGCATGTACTTGCCCTTTTTCCCACCTATGAACAGGCCCTTCAGGCTCAAAAAGTTGTATACGACGACCTGCCTGTACAGAAAAATAGCCGTATGACCTTCGAGCAGATGGTTGTAAATGCCCAGGGACAACTGGTTCACTTCCAGGACAGGCACCTTATTGACCCTATAAAAAAAGACCTCAAAGAGACGGTAGAGCTAATTCATTATCATGGTGGGCTGGCAATAGCAAGCCACATAGACAGGGACCTTTATGGAATAATCGGTACTCTTGGAAGAATACCCGAAGATGTGGCCTTTGATGCCTTAGAGATTTCTTATCAGACTCCCCCAGAAGAGGCAAAAAAACTTTTTAATATTTACAGGCACCTTCCATGGCTTTGGTCATCCGATGCACACCAGATTTCACAGATAGGAAGAAGTTCCACAGCTATGCTTCTAAAGGAGCCATCTTTTGAAGAAATAACCAGGGCCTTAAAAGGTGAAAATGGAAGGAAAATCGTCCTTGATTAGGAGGCGCTTATGGGTGTAAAGGTATTGGTAATCGACGATGAGGCCATAGTAAGGGTAAGCTGTGAAAGGGTTTTACAGCCTGAAGGATACGAGGTGGTATCCATCTCAAGAGGGGATGAAGCTATAGAATTGATGGAAAAGGAGAGGTTTGATATTGTCCTGACAGACCTGAAGATGCCGGATATGGATGGCCTTGAGGTGCTGAAGATTATTAAAAAGCGCTGGCCTGATGTACAGGTAATAATTATTACAGGCTATGGAACAATATCTACAGCTGTACAGGCTATTAAACTCGGAGCCTATGAGTATATTGAAAAGCCCTTCACCCCTGAGGATATTTTACGGGTGGTAAAAAGCGCACTTGAGGAAAAACAAAAGAAGTAAAAGCCAATAATATGTTAAAATAAATAGATTTGTTCTGATTAATCAGAACTTAACCTACCTTCAGGATTTTAAATACTGGAGTATTTTCAATATGACTATTATGCCTGTTGTAATATCGGCTGATATAGGAGGAACAAACCTCCGGATAGGTCTTATTGACCAGAAAGGCAATGTCCTAAAAAAAATTAAGCTTCCATCCCACAATGGCAATCTGCTTGAGGCCCTGATTGATGCCATAACAGAACTTATCACCCCTGAAACAGTGGGCATATCTCTGGCAATAGCCGGGGTAGTAGACCGCAAAAAAGGACAGGTAATACATTCACCAAACCTGCAGGAGGCAGAGGGTATAAACTTCATTGAGGCCCTTGGTAATAGGTTTTCCTTACCTGTAATTATAGAAAATGATGCAAATGCAGCAGCCCTTGGCGAGCACTGGGCGGGGGCTGCCAGAGGATACGAAAGTGCTGTAATGCTTACCCTCGGCACTGGTATTGGCGGGGCTGTTATTTATAAAGGAAGGCTTTTAGAGGTAGCTGCTGAGCTTGGACATATAACCGTTGAGGCCGATGGAATCAGGTGCCTCTGTGGCAACAATGGGTGTTTGGAAAGTTATGCATCAGCCCGAGCCATGGTTACTCGTGTAGTTGATGCCCTTGAAAAGGGTGAGGAGAGTCTCCTTAAAAACTGCTGCGATGGAAATATATATAAAATCACCTCTGAAGACATCTACCATTATGCCCTTGAGGGCGACACCCTTGCTCGAGAAACCCTTAAAAACGCAGGCCGTTATCTCGGAGTTGGTATAGCATCCCTTGTAAATATATTTAGTCCTGAGGCTGTAGTGATTGGTGGAGGCCTGATTGGGGCCTGGAATATCCTAGTCGAGGAGGCCAAAAAGGAGGCACAGAAACGTGCCTTTAATTCATTAATGGAGAATTTAAAGATCCTGCCTGCCCAGCTTGGCGATGATGCCGGTATGGTAGGTGCTGCCTCCTTGGTTTTCAGACAGTAGCAGAAACATGAAACACATTAGAAACTTCTCCATAATTGCACATATTGATCATGGTAAATCCACCCTTGCAGACAGGCTACTTGAATACACAGGTACCCTGTCCAAAAGGGAGATGACCGAGCAGGTACTTGATTCAATGGATCTTGAGCGGGAGCGTGGCATAACCATAAAGGCCCACGCGGTCAGGCTCACTTACAGGGCTGACGACGGCAAGGAGTATGTTCTAAACCTCATTGATACTCCTGGTCATGTTGACTTTTCCTACGAGGTATCCCGCAGCCTTGCCTCCTGTGAGGGGGCCCTGCTGGTGGTGGATGCAACCCAGGGTGTGGAGGCCCAGACCCTGGCAAATGCCTATCTTGCCATCGAAAATGATCTTGAGCTCATTCCTGTTATCAACAAGATAGATCTTCCCCAGGCAGAGCCTGAAAGGGTCAAGGAACAGATCGAAGATGTTGTTGGTCTTGACTGCTCGGATGCCATCCTGGCATCAGCCAAAACAGGCCAGGGCACCAAAGAGATCCTGGAGGCAATAGTCAAAAAGATTCCACCACCAAAGGGAGACCCTGAAGCCCCACTTAAAGCACTTATCTTTGATTCCTGGTTCGATAACTACCGGGGTGTGGTTGCCCTTGTCAGGCTGTTTGACGGAGTGGTTAAGCCCGGGCAGAAAATTCTGGTAATGTCTACCGGAAAGGAGTATGAGGTCTCAGAGGTGGGGGTCTTTACGCCAAAAATGAAGAAGACCTCTTCCCTTATGGCGGGTGAGGTGGGTTATATAATAGCCGGTATCAAAAATATAAGAGATACCAGAGTAGGCGACACTATTACCGATGCCGACAGACCAGCCTCCGAGCCATGCCCGGGTTATAAAGAGGTTAAGCCCATGGTTTTCTGTGGCTTTTATCCTGTTGAGACTGCCGATTACGAGGCCCTGAAGGATGCCCTTGAAAAGCTAAGACTCAATGACAGCTCCTTCAGGTTTGAACAGGAGAGTTCCTCAGCCCTGGGGTTTGGTTTCAGGTGCGGCTTTCTTGGTCTGCTTCATATGGAAATAATAAAGGAAAGGATTGAGAGGGAGTTCAATATTAATATCATAACCACTGCACCAACGGTTGTTTACAGGGTTACGGATGAAAAGGGCAATGTAAATATGATAGACAATCCATCCAAGATGCCCAAAAGACCCCTGAAGATAGAGGAACCCTATGTAAAGGCCTCCATATTTGTTCCACAGGAGTTTATCGGGAATGTCTTGACCCTCTGTCAGGAAAAAAGGGGTATCCAGAAGGAGTTTACATATATAAGCAAGGACCGTATAATGGTAGTTTATGAACTCCCCCTAAGCGAGATACTCTGGGATTTCTACGACAGGCTCAAGTCCCTGACCCGTGGCTATGCATCGCTTGATTATGAGTTTATCGGTTACAGGGAGTCCGACCTTGTTAAGCTCGATATACTGCTTAATGGCGAACCAGTGGATGCTTTAAGTATAATAGTACACAAAGAAAATGCCTATTACAGAGGCAGGGAGATAACCGAAAGGCTGAGAAAGGTTATCCCCAGACAGCTCTTTGAAGTGGCTATTCAGGCAGCTATTGGCTCAAAAGTAATTGCAAGGGAGACGATTAAGCCCCTCCGTAAGGATGTGCTTGCTAAATGCTACGGAGGAGATGTTACCAGGAAGAGAAAGCTCCTTGAAAGGCAGAAGGAGGGTAAAAAGAGAATGAAACAACTCGGAAAGATCGAGGTTCCCCAGGAGGCATTCCTTTCGGTGCTTGGAGTGAAACAATGAAGCCTAAAAAGAGTAAACTCAGGGAATATGCTGAAGCAATCATAACTGCACTGATTCTTGCCCTTATAATTAGGGCATATGTGGTACAGGCATTCAAGATTCCCTCTGGCTCAATGATCCCCACATTACTGGTAGGAGACCATTTACTTGTTGCAAAATTCATCTATGGCACCAAGCTTCCTTTCAGCGACAGGCGTATCCTTGTATTCAGAAAACCCAAAAGAGGTGATATAATTGTATTTAAATATCCCAAAGACCCCTCAAGGGACTTTATAAAAAGGGTTATTGGTGTTGGTGGTGATGTGGTTGAAGGTAGAGATAAAAGGATCTATGTTAATGGAAAACTGTTAAACGAACCCTATGTACAACATGTGGACAACGACATACGACCAGTAGGGGTGGATGTAAGGGATAATTTTGGCCCTATATATGTGCCAAAGGGAAAGCTCTTTGTAATGGGTGACAACCGGGATCAGAGTTACGACAGCAGATACTGGGGTTTTGTTGACCTCAAGGATGTTAAGGGCAAGGCCTTTATTATCTACTGGTCCTGGGACAGCAAAAGACATCTGCCCCGGCTTAACAGGATTGGAAAGCTTATACATTAGCTATGAGTAATCGTGGTGGCATAAGGCCCTATATCTGCATACTGATTCTACTGGTATGTGGTTATGTGGGCTGGAAGTTTGCCATCCCCTTTTACAAGTATCAGGCCCTTAAATCTGATGCCGTGGCTATTGCAAGGCTAAGTTACTCAACGCCTGATAAATACAGGAATCTATTTTACGAGCGGGCTAAAGCACTGCATGTTGATATTGAACCATCAGACATATATGTATCAATACAGAACAACACGGTAAATATAGCCACATCCTGGACCGAGGTGGTTGATTTAATGGGATTTTATCAGTATGAACTGAATTTCAATATTGATGTAGAGGAATAAATATGTTTACAGGTATTGTAATTGAGATGGGCAGAGTGGAACGGATCGAGCCTCGAGGCGATATAACCAATCTCTATATCTCTGCCCAGAAGGTGGTAAAGGATGCACAAATTGGCGACAGTATCTCAATAAACGGCACCTGTCTTACAGTAACCGAGATACAGGGAAACCTGATGAAATTTGATCTTTCCAGAGAAACAATGAAAAGTACCAACCTTGGTACTTTAAAAAGGGGTGACATGGTAAACCTTGAGCCAGCTATCAGACCTACCGACCCCCTTGGCGGACATATAGTAACTGGCCATATTGATGGAGTTGGCAGAATAAGGAGAAAGACCGATCTTGGCCAGAGCCTTGAAATCGAGATTGAGGCCCCGGAGGAGATACTCAAGTACCTTGTAAAAAAGGGTTCGGTGGCTGTTGATGGTATCAGCCTGACAGTGGCTGATATTCTGGAGGATGCCTTTAAGGTGGTGATCATTCCCCATACAGCAGCGGTTACAACGATAGGTATAAAAAAATCAAATGATACAGTAAATATTGAAACTGATATAATAGGTAAGTATGTAGAACGGTTCTTAAACCCTGAAAAAAGGGATAAAGAGGAAAGATTAATGAACCTGTTACGGGAAGGTGGATTTGTAACATAAAAACTTAAGAGGAGGTATTAACCTGAAGATGAGAAGCAAATACAAGTTTAACACTATAGAAGAGGCATTAGAAGATATAAGGGCTGGCAAGATGGTAATCCTGGTTGACGATGAGGACAGGGAAAATGAGGGTGACCTCTGTATGGCTGCAGAGAAGGTCACCCCGGAGGCTATAAACTTTATGGCTAAATATGGCAGAGGGCTTATCTGCCTCAGCCTGACACCAGAAAGGGTTGAGGAGTTGCAACTGCCAATGATGACCAGCGAAAACACCTCTCCCTATGGCACAGCCTTTACGGTTTCTATCGAGGCCCGTAGAGGTGTAACCACTGGCATATCTGCTTACGACAGGGCGACCACCATCCTTACAGCTATAGATCCCAAGACCCGTCCTGAGGATCTGGCACGTCCGGGGCATGTGTTTCCATTAAGGGCTCGTCCTGGTGGTGTGCTTCAACGTGCCGGACAGACCGAGGGCTCAGTGGATCTTGCTCGCCTTGCAGGGTTATATCCAGCTGGTGTGATATGCGAGATCATGAATGACGATGGCACCATGGCAAGGGTGCCACAGTTAATGGAGTTTGCCAAAAAACACAAGCTCAAGATAATAACCGTCAAAGACCTGATTGAATACAGAATGCGGAAGGAAAGGCTTGTAAAACCTATTGCCAGTGTGAAACTTCCAACAAAGTATGGGGGTGAATTCAAGGCGATTGCCTATGAAAACATAGTTGACGACAATGTCCACATAGCTCTTGTAAAGGGAGAGATTAAGCCGGAAGAGCCTGTGCTTGTCAGGGTTCATTCAGAGTGTCTTACAGGAGATGTCTTTGGCTCTGGTCGTTGTGACTGTGGAGAGCAGCTTCATAAGGCAATGGAGATGATAGATAAGGAAGGAAAGGGCATAATACTTTATATGCGTCAGGAAGGCCGTGGTATTGGGCTTGCCAACAAGTTAAAGGCTTACGAACTGCAGGATCAGGGGCTTGATACTGTGGAGGCAAACATAAAGCTTGGTTTCAAGCCAGACCTCAGGGACTATGGAATAGGGGCACAGATTCTTGTTGATCTGGGCGCACGCAAACTAAGACTAATGACTAACAATCCTCGCAAGATAATCGGCCTCGAAGGTTACGGCCTCAAGATAGTAGAACGTGTACCCATAGAGGTAAAACCACACGATAAAAATATTAACTATTTGAAGACCAAGAAAAACAAGCTCGGGCATATTTTAGAAAAGGTGTAAGGAGGAATAGGATGAAGGTTTTTGAGGGAGAGGTTAGTGCAAAGGGTTTAAAGTTCTGTATAGTGGCAAGTCGTTTTAATGAGTTCATCACAAGTAAGTTGATTGATGGTGCTATAGATGCCTTCCTGCGACATGGTGGTTCAGAAAAGGACATAGATATTGTCAGGGTACCAGGTGCCTTTGAAATTCCCCTTACTGTTAAGCGGCTTGCCCAGAAGGGCACCTATAATGCCATAGTTGCCCTTGGAACGATCATAAGAGGTGCAACCCCACATTTTGATTATGTAGCAGCCGAGGCATCAAAGGGTGTTGCCCTTGCCAGTATGGAAACGGGTGTGCCTGTGGCCTTTGGCATCTTAACCACTGATACTATAGAGCAGGCCATAGAAAGGGCCGGCTCAAAGGCTGGTAATAAGGGATGGGATGCCGCTATAACCGCTATGGAGATGGCCAACCTGCTTAAAAAGCTTTAATAAATAGCTTATGAAGAGAAGAAAGGCTCGAGAATATGCCCTGCAACTGCTTTACAGCTTTGACCTTACAGATGGCACCTTAAGCAAAGAAAATCTTCAGGAGTTTTGGAGGGAGCACAATCATACAGAGGACATCAAGCAATTTACAGAGGAGCTGGTATTTGGAACCATAAATAACCTCGAGGAGATTGATGAGTTAATCTCCTCGGTGGCAGAGCACTGGGACCTTAAAAGGATGGCAACCGTTGATAGAAACATCCTTAGATTTGCCACCTATGAACTGCTTTTCAGGGATGATATACCAGCCGCAGTAACCCTTAACGAGGCAATAGAGATTGCCAAAAAATACTCCTCAAAGGAGTCCTCTGCATTTATAAATGGTGTGCTTGACAGGATTACTAAAAAAATAAACAAGAGGATTCACTAATGGCTGAAAAAGAGGGGGACAATGTTTGCAGTAATATCAGATGTTCATTCCAATCTCGAGGCCCTTCAGGCTGTACTGGATGACATCCGTTCAAGAGGCATCAAAGACATTTTGTTTCTTGGTGACGCAGTTGGTTATGGCCCTGACCCCGACGATGTTGTAAAGCTCCTCCGCAAACACTGCAAGGTATTGCTTGCTGGCAATCATGACTGGGCTGTTATAGATTATACACCGGTTGAATACTTCAATGAGTACGCCAGAAAGGCTGTTGAATGGACCAGGGATGTTATCGATAACGAGACTTTTGAGGCCCTGAAGGAGTTCAAGCTAATAAAGGTCTTAAAAGATAAAAACCTCTTCTGTGTGCATTCTACCCCTAAGGATCCTGATTCTTGGAATTATATACTGACCCTTTATGATGCAGAGATAAACTTTCACTATTTTGAACAACAGATATGCCTTATAGGACATAGCCACAGACCTGTTATAATAGAGCGACTTCCCACCGGTGAACTCCTGACATATAGAGACAGCACAGAGATAAATAAGACATCCAGGTATATAGTAAATGTCGGCAGTGTAGGCCAGCCACGCGATGGAGACCCCAGGGCAGCCTATGCAGTTTTGACTGATGAAAAAGTAGAAATAGTACGGATACCATACGACATAAAGTCAACCCAAAAAAAGATGCAACGGTATGGCCTACCCAAAATACTCATTGAAAGGCTTCAAAGGGGCATGTAAACACCTTTTCACATTAATTCCAGATTGCAAATATTCCTGGCTAAATGATAAGATATTCAGTCTAAGATGAGGGCGCTATGACAGAGGTACAACCATTCAGAGCAATTATTTATAACACCGACAGGGTTAAAGGTGACGAGGTAGTATCTCCTCCTTATGATGTTATTTCTGAGGAGCTAAAGGAAAATCTCTACGCCAGAAGTCCCTTTAATATTGTTAGAATAGACTTCGGCAAGGTCTATAACACTGATAATGACCTTGAAAATCGTTACACAAGGGCAAAAAACTACCTCGATGAATGGCTAACAAAGGGAATCCTGAAGGAAACATCCACAGAGGCCTATTACCTATACGAGGTTAAATACAGAAAGGATAACAAAGATATTTCCATGAAGGGGATTTTTGGAAGGGTTCGTCTTACAGAGTTATGTAAAGGGGTTTATCCCCATGAGGCAACCCACTCAAAGCCCAAGGCAGACAGGCTCAATCTAATGAAATACTGTAAAGCCAATCTCAGCCCAATCTTCTCTATATACCGTAGCCAGAAAAGAGATCATCATAAGGTCTTTGACAAATACTTAAAAAAACCCCGCCCTATCTATCTGCACTGGATCTGGACGGTTTCAGACATAGTATGTGGATAATCGATGACCCTGTTGATGTGAACATTCTCAAAAATGAGCTGGCAAATGTTGAGATTTACATAGCAGATGGACATCACCGATATGAAACTGCCCTGGAGTACCAGAAACAGCAAAAGGAGTCAAACCCTGAACACACCGGTGAAGAGCCCTATAATTTTGTATTAATGTATCTTGTTGACATAGAAGATGGCGGTCTTACAATACTTCCAACCCACAGGATAATCAGAGACATTCAGATTGATAAACAAAAACTCCTTGATAGTCTCTCAAGTCACTTCACAATAAAAGAGGTACACAATATAAATCAGCTTCCCCAGGCAATTGCCTCTTCCTCATATTCCCATGCAATAGGAATGCTATTGGGGATTGATAACACTGGATACATACTGAGCTATGAAAGCATCGATATACCTGATATCGATGAACCCCTTAGAACTCTTGATGTAACCATACTACATGAGATTATAATAAAGGGTATCCTGAGGGCAGAGAGGGTGACCTATGAAATGAATCCTCAGATTGTCATGGAGGGGGTAGTTGGCCATAAAGACCGCATAGCCTTCTTCTTGAATCCAACTCGGGTAGAGGATGTGGAAAGGGTGGCGAAGGCCTGTTTGAGAATGCCTCCTAAGGCCACCTATTTTTACCCCAAAATACTTACCGGTTTTGTAATTAATCGCCTTGAGTAAAGGGAGACCTTGTCTCCTACGAACTAACTATATCTCCAAAAAGGAGGAAGTCAAGATGGCGGTAAAAGTTGCTATTAACGGGTTTGGCAGGATTGGAAGGAACTTTTTCAGGGCATCAATGAATCAGAATGACTTCGAGATTGTTGCCATAAATGACCTTACAGATGCGAAAACCCTTGCGCATCTGTTAAAGTACGACTCTGTACATGGCATTTTCGATGCAGAGGTCTCTGCAAAAGATGATGCTATAGTTGTTAATGGCAAGGAAATCAGGATCACATCCATTACAGAGCCAGCAAAACTTCCATGGAAGGACCTGGGTGTGGATTTTGTTATCGAATCAACCGGTCGTTTCAGGGACAAGGCCTCTGCCTCTCAGCATCTTGAGGCAGGCGCTAAATGGGTAATTATCTCAGCACCTGCTAAAGAACCTGATATAACCGTTTGCCTTGGTGTTAATGAAGACAAACTTGACCCATCGAAACACCATATAATTTCTAATGCATCCTGTACCACCAACTGTCTTGCACCTGTAGCAAAGGTCCTAAACGACCAGTTTGGCATTGTCAGAGGTCTTATGACCACCATTCATTCCTATACAAACGACCAGAGAATCCTTGACCTGCCCCATAAAGACCTCAGAAGGGCCCGTGCAGCAGCAATGAACATGATTCCTACTACTACAGGTGCTGCAAAGGCTGTGGGCCTTGTTTTACCAGAACTACAGGGAAGGCTCGATGGAATGGCCATAAGGGTACCTACCCCCAATGTTTCAGTGGTTGACCTTGTAGCTGAGCTTGAAAAGGAGGTCACCGCTGATGAGGTAAATGCTGCTTTAAAGGCCGCAGCCGAGGACAAGCTCAAGGGCATACTCGAGTATTCTGAGGCGCCTCTGGTTTCCACTGATCTAAATGGCAACGATCACTCATCAATTGTTGATGCGACCTTAACAAAGGTTATAGAAGGCAAAATGGTAAAGGTGCTTGCCTGGTACGACAACGAATGGGGTTATAGCTCAAGGTTAAGAGACCTCATTCAGTATATTATAAAGAGGGGCTAAAAAGGAGGTTGCCATGGTGGTTAATTCTTCAAACCCGGCACCAATAAAAGATGTTCTTACCAAGCTTACTATAGAGGACCTTGACCTTAAAGGGAAAAGGGTATTTATAAGGGTTGATTTCAATGTACCCCTTGATGAAAACCTTAATATAACAGATGACAGGAGAATTCGTTCTGCCCTGCCAACTATAAACTATGCTATTGATGAGGGTGCCAAGGTAATACTTGCCTCTCATCTTGGTCGTCCCAAAGGAAAGCCAGATCCCCGTTACAGCCTTGCTCCTGTGGCAAAAAGGCTTAAGAGGCTTCTTAACAAAGAGGTCATTTTTGCCCCAGACTGTATAGGCCCACAGGTAAAAAACATTGTAGAAAAGATGCAGCCAGGCGATGTGGTGCTACTTGAAAATCTGAGATTCCATGAAGGAGAGACCAAAAATGATGAGTCCTTTGCCAAGGAGCTTGCCTCACTGGCAGACTATTATGTAAATGATGCCTTTGGTACAGCTCACAGGGCTCATGCATCAATAGTTGGAGTGCCAAAATACCTGCCGGCAGCAGCAGGATTCCTGCTTAAAAAAGAGATAGAGTATCTTAAGGGTGTTGTTAATAATCCTATCAGACCCTTTGTTGCCATACTTGGTGGGGCCAAGGTCTCTGGAAAGATCGGGGTGCTCGAGAACCTGCAGTCAAATGTTGATAAGGTTCTTATAGGTGGGAGCATGGCCTTTACATTCATAAAGGCAATGGGTTATGAGGTAGGTGATTCGCTGGTTGAAGAAGATATGCTCGAGACAGCCCAGAGGATAAGAAAGAAACTTAAAGAAAAGGGTGTAAAGTTTTACCTTCCTGTTGATTGTGTGATAGCCCAGAGCCTTGAACCAGGAGCCGAGACAAAGATCGTTCCAACCCTTGAGATACCAAAGGGCTGGAAGGCCCTTGATATCGGGCCTGCAACAGCAAGGCTCTTTGCAGAAGCCATAGAAAATGCAAAGACCATACTATGGAATGGCCCGATGGGTGTATTCGAGATAGATGCCTTCTCAAGAGGCACCTTTGCAGTAGCAAGGGCAGTAGCTGATGCATATGCACTGACCATTGTTGGCGGTGGAGATACTGATCTGGCAGTCCATCGGGCTGGTGTATCAGACAGTATATCTTTTATTTCTACAGGTGGCGGTGCAACTCTACAATTGCTTGAAGGAAAAGAGTTGCCTGGAATAGCAGCTTTAAGTGATAAGCCCTGATGTGTATTTTTATCTTTCTATTGTCAAGCTAAAGCTATAGAGGGCTTTTCCACCGTTTTTATCGTCTATCTCTATCTGTACAGGGACTGTACCTGAAAAATCCTCAGGTACAGTCCAAATAACTACACCATTGTCAGCAATTTTCATACCTTCAGGACCTTTAATAATTCTATAAATAAGTCTGTCACCGTCAGGGTCGTATGCATTGATTTTATATCTGTAAAGCTGACCATCAAATTCAGGTGAACCCTCATCTATTATTTTGGGTGTAGAATTATATATCATTGTTTTTACAACAACCCTTTCTCCATAATCCTGTCCGTCATAGGGCGTTACAATCAGCTTGATTTGATCACCTCTTTCAGTCTCTGTGTCCAGATAGCTTTCATTACTCTTTAATTGCCCATTTAAAAACCACTTATATAAAATAGTAACATCATCGTTGTCCGGATCTTGTACCTTAACCTTAGCTCGTAAAGAATCTCCCTTTTTGGGGAATCTTGGTTCTATACCTGCATAAGTAATCACTGGTGGCGAGTTTACTATTTTAACTACATTTGTATAATAAGTTTTGTCATTGCTTTTTACCACTGCCTGCACTGTATCAGTTTTAGATAAGGTTGATGTATCAAGGCTCCACCCCTTATTATCAACCTCTATCCCATTGACGAGCCATATTATTTCCTCCTCTTTCACAGGCACATCTGTAATTAATCTAATCTTGCTATTTATAGTAGCAGTCTCTGGCTCCAGACGGAATGAAGACTGGACAGCTCTGGTAGTGCCTGCTCTTTCAGCCTTTTCACCGTCCTTTTTTGAGCAAGAGGCCAGCAGAATAAGCAGTACTGTTAGTATTGCAGCTACAATTCTGTTCATTTTCTCTTATGGAATCTCTTGGTTACGCCAGCCCTTTACCCCGCTGCGTAAAAGATAGGGTGTAATACTTTCCAGTTCCAGTATTGCACCAGTTGACTGCTGGGCAAATCCCTTGGTTGTACCAGTAGCGGTTATCTGTGCACTTACAGTAGATGGCATACCTTTACCAAGTTTTTTGACCCTTGCCACTACATTGTCTGATGGTGGATTCTCTTTCTGTTCCTTAAAAACATACTTCTTATATGCCGTTCCTGTTTCATAATAAACAGCGTAAATATTACTGTCGCCACCAACAGCACAGGGATTAGAGTTGGGAACAAAGGTAGTCCAGATCACCAGACCACCCAGCACCAGGGGTTTTGAAATAACCCTCTCTCCATCGTGGAACAGTGTCTGACCCACAAAATCAACTGTTTCTCCAAGATTTGCAAACTTCATAGTCCATCCGTCGCAACCATTAACTGCATTAATCAAACTGCCCCAGTTAGAAATTGTACCAGTTGTGCAGGTGTTGGTGACGCCACTAACAGTACCATCGGTTTTTACAACTGCCGTTGAAATGTCCAGTAAAGAACTGTATGTTGTAGTGCATTTTCCGTTCCAGCACCCATCCTTGATTGCATAAAAGGCTCCGGTGTCAGTCTGGTTCTTGTCGTTTGAACCCAGATATCGCCCTGTTCCAAAAAACACCCATAGGTTGCCCCTGCTATCCATGGCTGCAGAAGGGGCTGAGGTTATCTGCTTAATTACATCTGCAGTTCCACCCACCGTATCCAGATCAACAACCGTCGATAAGCTCCAGGATGCAGGATCGGTTAAAGAACCAGCTCCTGTAGTGAGTCTGAGAAGTCTGGATGTCCAGTTAGTTCCATCGTAAAAGTTTTCTCCCACATAGATGACATCTGTATCTTTATCAAGGTCAACATCAACAGAAATTGGATTGGATAGGTAACTAATGGTCATGCCAGTTGAGATCTTCCAGTAGTTAGAATTTTCAGTCCATGTTTTTATAACACCATTAGCTCCTGAACTAATATCTAATATGAACACCTTACCTGCCTGAAAGTCAATTGGATTGGAGTTTATATCATAATTTGCGGGACCATTACCAAAAACGGCAAACCATTTACAGCCGGTTGTACTACAGGTACGGACAATCGTGGGATAAGACATACTGAGTCCGAGCTCTGGATCTGAAAATGTCCACAGCAATCTGGGGTTATCAGGGTCAGTTACATCAAGGGCAAAATACTCTGGTATCATGGTGTAAGTAGTTGAGCCAGAGGTCCATGTAATATCCTTTCCTCCATATCGCAGACCTCCTATCAGGATGGTTCCCCAGCCATTTGGATGGACAGCATCGCTGGTAAAAATCTTGACATCTGCAACCTTTGGCTTAAGATCAACATATGAAACATGATTGTATTCTGGAAGTGTAAGCCATTTAAGATGTGGCAAAACTGCCCTGGGAACAAAGGCCCATAGCTCCTCGCCAAGGGGTCTCCCACCGGTAGTACATTTATTGTTGGTATCCAGGGCCGTACAGAACTTATGGCTGCTTTCATCGTAAAAGCCTCCGTTGAAGGCATGAAGCATACCATCGTTAGCACCTACATAAACCACATTACGGCGATGTAGATATTTATAACGGAAAGCTGAGTAGCTCGTATCACCATAGAGCAGATCGTAATTTTCCTTTGGTGCTGCTACTACCGTTGGGGTTGAGTATATAATGTCACCCAGTTTCCATACCTTGGTGGTGCTATTTATAGTAATATCCCTTTTCCTATAACCCGAAGGATGACCAGCATCAGTTGTTGTCAGGTCCGTCCCCCTTATCCATTGAATAATATTAGAAGCCTCAGTACTATCTGCTGCTCTTAGATATGGCTGTAAAAGAGAGGCATTCAATGTTGAGAAGTCTAACTTGGTAACGCCATCTAAGGTAGTAAAGATACTTCTGTCTGATGGATTTGTATTCCAGAGTGTCTTGCCAGCATCCCAAATGGTTTTTACATCATCAATCTTTACAGTTAAATCAGGTGTGTTTGAATCTGGAACACCATCACCATCGGCATCCTTGTACTTATCAACTAAGGTACCCTGATCAGGATCAAATCTCATTTTTATTATATAATCGGCCGTCAGGTCTAAAGTGTCATCACTATCTGTATCTTCTCTAAGATTACCATAGGCATCAACAAATAATGCATGCATGTAGCCCAGCCACTTTCTCAACTCAGTTCCTTCAGTTTTTTCTGGATAAAAATATGCCTGATAAACAGCTCCCTCACCAGAGCCACTTGTTGAGAGCACACTA
Organism: Nitrospirota bacterium; assembly: GCA_013151495.1. Classification (GTDB taxonomy): domain Bacteria; phylum Nitrospirota; class Thermodesulfovibrionia; order Thermodesulfovibrionales; family JdFR-85; genus JAADIE01. Next base: position 23,128 of record JAADIE010000010.1, read on the forward strand.
ACTGCTGTTCCGGAAGAGGCAGTTTTAATTATGTTTAAAACAGCGTTCATTATGGTATCTTTAATCTGTGCAGCATTCTGGGCATTTTGGAAGGTATCAGGAACTGAATCACCATTTGCATCCCAGTCCTCAGTTGAAGTGGGCAAACTTGTACAGGCGCTACCCCGACCCCATCCACAATCATCCATATAACATGAATTCCAGGGATATCCGGATAGATTATCTGGCCAGGTCTTTGAAGTCATATCAAAGGATCCATACATGGCGACATTTTTTAATGATTGTTCACCCGTTCCACCCAGAAATAGACCAATAGTGTAGACAGCATCCACATTTATTGAGTCGCCAGTAGCTGAGTTTACAAATCCCTTATGCATCTTATATGCAGGCACCACCGGGTCTGAAGAGGCATCTGGAAAACCATCAGCTATGTCACAGGATGGGGTGTTCCACTGGCCATCAGAAAGCAAAATTACATAGTTCTTTGCACAGGGAACATAGTTACAGTTTATACCACCCTGTTCACATACATATAATGGATTACGCCAGAAATCGCCAGCACCACTCTGTGGTGTAAAGCCACCATACTGTGGTGTGTTCTGTGCATAATAATTAAGGGCATCCCACATGGCAGGACCGGTTGGCGTATAACCACTGGGTTGCGTTGAATTTACATAGGTAATCAGGTTAAGATAGGGAAATTGATTGCTGGTTGAGTTGGCAGATGTGAAGTCGCCAATGTACACCTTTTCGGATCTTACGCCATTGTCACTATAGAACATGGCCCCGATCCTTGGCCTTATAGTAAAATTCTTGAACTGAAATGCCAGGCCATCAAATACCCTCGACCAGGGCACCCTGACCCTTGCACCCCTGTAGGATAATAAAATACATCCACCCTCTGGATTTCCATCGCCATTGATATCCAGATTATCATTACATACCGTCCCAACCTTACCTGTAGCAGTATTTCCAGGCTGATTCCAGAGTTCAGGGTCACAATAATTTGAATCAAAAAGATGAGATCCTGTACAGGTAGCAGGAGTTCCACCAGTTATAGCCCATCTTAGCAGGTCGATTCTTGTCATATAGTACCAGTTCAATCTGTTACCAGAACATTGACCACTGATCCATGACCACCACCAGAAATAGGTTATTGTGCAGTTTTCTGGAGCACTGGTCTCTGTCCAGATATTATTTGAGTCCAGCTCATAAATTCTGTCAGGAACAAAATACCCCTCGTACAGCGTGTTAGGATCGTAATACCCCACATAGGCGCTTCCACCCATACTTCCACTAACATCAACAACAAGTAAAATATTTGGCTGGGTTACTGTTGATGAGGCAAAGGGTGGTATCTGAACATAATCATTTAATGTCTGAGTATATGCCCTGGAAGCAAAGAGCATTATAATTAAGGCCAGTAGTGTAATTTTTACCTTTCCCATGGCTCCACTCCTTTTCTGGGAGTAAAAAAGATTGTATTTTTCTTACCCTCTTCACATCTTGATGAGTCAAGGGTAAACATCACCTCTTTTCCGACCAGCTGATCTATAACATCCTCCTTTTCTTTATCTACTGAGTACTTAAATACCCTTTCACCACGGCAACTATCAGTCTTTACATCAATGGTAATCTCTTTTTTTTCAGGATGTACCTCTTTTACAATGCCATAGAGCATCAAATTATCCAGGCCATATGTCTTTGTTGAAAATCCAAAAACAATGCCTACTATAATAAAAAAAAGTATGCTCCTTACCATTTAAACCCTCCTTTATTTGGGCACATATCTGTAAATTGACCCAACACGGGCCTCAGAGGATATGGCACCTGCCGAAATAGTGTTAATTCTATAAAACGCATAAAAACCGCTTGCACCACTTTTGCCAATACCTTCATAACCTGATGCAAACTCTATAGCGGTTCCACCTATCCTTTTGATATACATTTTATCGACATCAATATTTACAGCAATATCATTTATATTTACCGTTATATCCGGGTTCACGGTAACAGAGTCAGTATTGTCAAAGGCCGTTGTTCTTAGTTCAGTAGCCAGAGTATTATCATTCACTATACTTGCATATCCAGTTATGTTCTGGGTTCTCACAGCCTGATGAATTATTGGGATGGCTATTTCGGTTGCCGAATCAGCACCGGTAAAGGCCTTGCTCCGGAGTCGAATGTTTCCGGAAAGGATATTCTCGAGCCTGCTGGTGCTTAAAGCTGCCATCCCTATAACGGTAAGTACCACCAAAAGCAGCAAGGTGGTAACCAATATATAACCCCTGTTTTCTCCAAGCATCATCTTAGCTCCTATTTGTTTCTGATCGTTATAACTTCCTGCCACCATCTTCGTCTGAATCCATCATTTGTAGCAGCATGAACTCTATTTTCTATTTGAGCCGGAGGATTTCCAAGGCCCCTGAAATCTGGATCCTCTCTATCTGTTCGGGCAAGTATATTTACCCTCACGGCAATTATATTGGAAGGATCCGATACATTACCCCAGTTTATGAAGTCATTGCTATCGAAGTCATTATCGCCATCCTGGTCGTCATCAGCAGTAAGAAGCCCGTCACCATTAAGGTCTTCAGCAAAGGCAAGCTGAAAGTCCTCTATATCTTCAGCTATGGTGTCTGTATCAGAGGTGTTTGCACCCGTACAATTTACCATATTGGCTGCTCGACGAATCCTTCTGAGATTTAAGGAGCCATCTACACAATATGTAACATCTTCAACGAGATAAACAGGCCTGCCAGCTGGAAAGGCCTGGTCTAGGCTTCTGTCAAGAGTCAGAGTATTACCTGTAATAGCTGTTATTTCAACAAAAGTAATTCCATCGATACTCAGGTATTTTCTGTCAGTGGTATTAAGAACAATTCCTGATGTGTTTACCAGGTTTATACTATTACTTCCCATCGTAACGGCTGCAGCCAGTACACCAACCTGTCTAAAACCAGCTACAACAGTAATAGCATCGGTGGAGTCTGTTCGATCATTAACAACTATCCTGGATGTTCTACCATTTATTGAATCTATTGCCAGGTCTTCTGGTAGTCCAAATCCAGTAGCCCTGATATCATTTGCAATAATGTCCATTGCAATCCTCGACTGGGTATTTACCTCAGAAACCCCTTCCTGAGCGACATATGATCGGTTTTGAGCTATATAGGTTGCATATGCAGCGATCACCAGCAACATGCTTGCTGCTAAAGCAACCAGCAACTCTATTAATGTATATCCAGCAGTTGAACCTCTTAATTTATAAACCGGCACCTTCATCCCACCTTATCGTATCAAATGTAACCGAATGATCGGCTCCGTTTCTGTCTTTCCAGCATGTTCTCAGGCGTATAATGGCTACATTACTTACTGCAGTATTGCAGGCAGCATTAATATTGGCACTACAGGTATTATTGTCCTGAGTAAGAGTCAAGTCGATACAGTTTTTTACAACCCACCAACGCCTGGTAAAGGATATTCCACCTGTGAGGGCTGCACTGCTCTGAGGCACATCTGTTCCAGAGGCAATTGAATCATAAGGAATTGTCTTTAAATCCTCAATCTTTGTCTGTGCAAGAACTGTGGCCACCCTTAATTCTCTACTGGCGGCATTTCCACCTACTGCTATATACTGCATTGCCATAACACCAAGTATCCCGAACAACAAAACCACAAGAGCGATCATGACCTCTATTAACGAAAACCCACTGTTATGCCTTATATAAGAAAGTATCTTCATCTTATCTCACTCCAGGAAACCACATTTTGATTGTTTTTGTCACCGTTCCATATGTATAAATCGATTTTTCCTGCAGCATTTGATAGCCTGACACAATAGGTGTATCCTCTGGTCGTCTGTTGAATATAAACAGAGCCTGGCCCCCCTGCTGATCCATCCGGATTAAATGTAAAAGAGACAGCGTTTGAAATGGTAGTTCCATTGGGGCCATTCGGAGGAGTTACCGAAAACTTATTGCTTCCCAAAACTATTTTGTCTCCATATCTATTGATAGCTATCATCTTTACAGAACCTGTACCAAAACCATCATCAGCATCAAGTAGATCTCCGTCTGCATTTCCATCAAACCCAACATAATAGGCCTGATTGTTATAGTCCATAATTACACGGTAAACACGATTCTCCTTTATTGCCATGGTTCTTGCTAAACGCATGTTCTGCAACAAATCAGTGGCAGCTCTCCTGACCTTGTTTTTAGAAAAAAATGTATTTATACCCACCACTCCAAAGGTTAGCATTAAACCCACGATTACAAAAACTATCAGGATTTCAATAAAAGTTACACCTTTGTTGTTCAGTCGCATTTTCATAAGTAAAAATTAAGCAAGTTTCATACCCGAGGTTAAATGTCTCTAATCAGGCCTTCTTCAGGATTATCTTTGAAAAAAACTCTGTAGTTTTCTACACAATTTCTGTAATTGATTACCCATGACCCTTACGATTCACAACACCATGAAGAAATATATTTACATAGGTCTTTACAATTCTCGATTGCTCCCTGCTATTTATCATTCTACCCTGAAGAATAACCTCGGACAGAAAGTAGGAAAAGATCATTCCCAGAAAGGCCCTGGCACCTGTAAGGGCATCAAATTTTATTAAGACACCCTTTTTCTGGAGCTCTGAAAAGTATTTACCCAGTACATCTATCAACTCTGAAATAAATCTGGAATAGATCACTTTAACTTTGTCCGGATATATATTCATCTCTGACAGCATTATCTTAACTAACCTCTCTCTTTCTTTCAATGTATCAAGGAAGGCCAAACCAATTCCTAACAGTGCCTCCTCAGCCGAAAGTCTTTTAACCTTTGGGATTAAATCCCGAAGTTTTGGCAGAAAGCTGTATTCCTTGAGCAGCTGCTCAAATAGCTGCTCCTTGGAGCCAAAGTGACGAAAAAGGGTAATCTCCGTTACCCCTGCCTTCCTGGCAATCTCTTTTGTAGTTGCCCCGAGGTAGCCTCTTCTTGATATTAATTCCAGGGCTGCCTTGAGTAAGGCCTCCCGTGTTTTTATACTGTCCTGACCTTTTTTTCTCATTCTAACTTTTTAATTTGTTAGTGATTGCTTACTTTCTTAGTTTACTCAAAGGCTGAAAGGGGTTTCAAGCCTTTCAATTTTCTTGACAAAGAATTCTTCGTATTTATATCCTTAGTAACTATGAACATTGAAAACCTGATGAGAAAAAATATACGCTCTCTGAGGCCTTACGAAGCCAAGGAAATAAAATGCAGGGTTAAACTTGATGCTAATGAAAGCCCCTATTCCTTTCCTGAACTTCTTGAGAAGGCCCTATCTGTAAAAACTAATAGATACCCTGACCCAGAAGGACTTGCTCTGAAGAAGGCAGCATCACGCCAGTGGAAGATTCCCCCAGAAAACCTCTTACTCGGTAATGGCTCAGATGAACTAATCTACTACCTTATACTCACCTTTGGTGGACCGGTCATTTTCCCTGAACCAACCTTTTCAATGTATGGAATTATCTCAAAGGCCATTGGTGTAAAGGCCGTAGGAATAAAGCTGGATAAAAACTTTGATCTGGACACTGAAAAGTTCCTGAGTGCAATAAAAAAACACAAACCCAAACTCATATTTCTGAGCAATCCTAACAATCCTACGGGCAACTGCTTTTCTACCGACCGAATTTTTGAGATTATCAGGGCAACAAAGGCCCTGGTGGTTGTGGACGAGGCTTATCAGCCCTTTTCTAGCAAAAATGGCTTTATTCCTCTTTTACATGAGATGGAAAATCTCGTCATTATGAGAACCCTCAGTAAGATCGGTTTCGCTGCCCTTAGAGTTGGGTTTCTGATTTCCAGTGCCGACATTATTAAGGCCGTCAACAGGGTAAGATTGCCTTTTAATCTTAATTCCCTGTCACAGACAGTTGCTATTGAAGTCTTCAAAAATTATCGTCGAATAATGAAGACAGTAAAAGAAATCTGTAAAGAGCGGGACCGTTTATATAAAGCCCTTGAACAACTACCAGGCGTAATGCCCCATCCAACAGAGGCAAACTTTATACTCTTCAGGGTTGGCAATGCCAGTAGGGTCCACAGAGCACTCCTTAAAAAGGGAGTGTTGATAAGGAATATGACCCCCTTAATCAAGGATGCCTTACGGGTAACTATTGGCAATCCAGAAGAAAACAACCTTTTCCTGAAAGCCCTTGAAGCTGTGATAAAATGATAAAATAAGCCATGAGGAAAAGCTCTGCTGCTTTACTCTCCATTTTTTCCAATACCACACTAATAATTATAAAAATAGGTGCATATCTGTTGACAGGCAGTATCAGTGTGCTGTCAGAGGCTGTTCATAGTGGTATGGACCTTTTTGCAGCAATCATTGCCTTCTATAGTGTACGAAAAGCCGAAAGTCCTGCAGACAGGGAGCATCCGTATGGTCACGGAAAATATGAAAACCTGAGCGGTCTGATAGAGGGAGCATTAATCATATTAGCAGCCCTTCTAATACTTTATGAGGCCTTTAAAAAGGCAATCGAGGGGTTCCAGATCCAGCTACCCGAGATAGCAATGGCTACCATGGCAATTTCTGCTATTGTTAATCTTATAATCTCTTCCATGCTAATGCGTATTGCAAAAAAGACAGACTCCCTTGCACTTGAAGCAGATGCCAGACATCTAAGGGTAGATGTATACAGCTCAGCTGGTGTTTTTGTAGGCCTGTTGATAATAAGCCTCACCGGTTACCATGTACTCGACTCGGTATTTGCAGGCCTAATAACGATTATTATCTTCTATGAAGGTTATATTATAACTCGAAAGTCTATTGAAGGATTGCTGGATAGTTCTTTACCACCAGATGAGCTGGAGTTAATAAAAGAGGCAATAGATAAGTACTCTGACAGAATAAAGGATTTTCATAGTCTCAGAACTCGAAAGTCTGGCAGCGAACGACATATAGACCTTCATATAACTGTTTGCCGCGATGAAAAGATCGTCTTTACTCACGAAACCATGGATGAAATAGAGAGAGAACTTAAAAAAAGATTACCTAATGTAAAGATAATCATTCACCCTGAACCCTGCACCCATTATTCAGATAAATGTCCGGCTGATTGTTACTGGGAAGACCTCAAGAAAAAACTAAAGAATCAGTAGATCGACATTACATCTCTGACCATCTGCATGGTCTCCTGAGCAATCCTTCTGGCCTTATCAATTCCATTTTCTATGATCTCTTTCAACCTCTCAGGATGTTCGGAAAGCTCCTTTCTTTTCTGCCACAGTGGTTCGAGCACCCTGAAAAGGTTTTTCAGTAATATCTTTTTACAATCAATACATCCAATAGAGGCTGTTCTGCATCCATGGGCAATCTCTTCAAGTTCATCTTTTGAAGAAAAGATCTTATGAAGCTGATAAACAGGGGATTTCTCCGGATCACCTGGATCGGTCCTTCTGGCACGCTGGGTATCGGTCATCATGGTCAGTATTTTTCTTTCTACCACCTCAGGTGGATCGTTCAGATAAATGGCATTGTCGTAGCTCTTTGACATCTTTCTACCATCAAGGCCGGTAACCTTGGGGAACTCTGTCAATAAGGCCTCTGGCTCGGGAAGTACATCTGTTTTATACAAGTGGTTAAATCTTCTTGCGATCTCACGGGTTATCTCAAGATGAGGAACCTGATCTATTCCCACAGGCACATACTTGGCTCTGTAAATTAATATATCGGCTGATTGTAAAACCGGATACCCGAGGAAGCCATAACTGCCTATGTCAAGCTCTTTTATTTCCTCTTTCTTTTCTTTATATGTAGGTACCCTTTCGAGCCATCCAAGCGGAGTTATCATACTGAGCAAAATGTGCAACTCAGCATGCTCTAAGATCTGTGACTGAACGAAGATAGTACATTTTTCAGGGTCAAGCCCTGCAGCAAGGAAGTTAAGAAGAAGATCGTGGGTATATTCCTTTATAACCGACGGATTGGCATAGTTGGTTGTAAGGGCATGCCAGTCGGCTACAAAATAATAACATTCGTATTTTTCCTGGAGTCTAACCCAGTTACTAAGGGCTCCTACCAGATTACCAATGTGTAAATATCCACTTGGCTGCATTCCACTGAGCACCCTATCCAATGTCCTGCCTCCCTGTACTAATTTATTTAAATTACAGTCTAAAATTATACCAAAATAATCAACTTAAAGGTATAGTTACTTGAAGAAAGATTTAACAACGCTTAATCTGTTATAATTTTTGCCAATGGAAAAAAACTATTTACGGCTGATAGTTCTCTTTATTTTCCTTTTGCTTTTTTCCAGCTATAGCAAGGCCTTTTCCCCAGTAGAAGGCGAAGTAATTGTCATTTTAAAAGAGGATATTCGGGCATCAACTTCAACAGAACATTTTCGGAGCATCTCGGAAGAAAACCAGTTAAAGATAAAAAGATTAAACAGACTTAATATTCTAATAATAAAAAGCCTTGATTCAAGGTTAAAAACAAAAGACCTTATGAAACTCCTCGAGGGTGACCCCATGGTCGAAAAAGTTGAGCCTAACTATAGAATAAAGGCTGCTTCCACATTCCCAAATGATCCTGATTTTCCTTTGCAATGGGCTTTACATAATTATGGCCAAAATGTAAACGGTTTTCAGGGCACTGTTGATGCCGATATAGATATGCCCCAGGCATGGGATTACTCCCAGTGCTCCGACAGCATTGTAGTTGCAGTGCTGGATACGGGTATAGATTATACCCATCCAGACATTACTGCTAATATCTGGAAAAACACCTCTGAACTGCCTGATTCAATAGACAATGACCTTAACGGATATATTGACGATTTTTCAGGCTGGGATTTTGTAAATAACGACAATGATCCGCTGGACGACAATGGACATGGCACCCATGTCTCTGGGATTATAGGAGCTGAAGGCAACAATAATATTGGAATTACAGGCGTTTGCTGGAGGATAAAAATAATGACCCTGAAGGTACTTGATGCCAACGGAAGCGGCTCAATAGCCAATGTACTATCTGCCATTGATTATGCTATCGACAACAGGGCCCGAATAATTAATGCAAGCTATGTAGGAACCAATTATTCGCAGTCTGAATATGATGCCATACAGAAGGCTAAAAATTCGGGCATTTTATTTGTTGCGGCAGCTGGCAACAATAGCACTGGTGGAATAGATATTGACCAGTCTCCGGTCTATCCTGCCTCTTATAATCTGAGCAATATCATCGTAGTTGCTGCATCAGATATTAACGACAATATTGCCTATTTTTCTAACTATGGCCAGCTTTCTGTAGATGTTTCAGCTCCTGGTGTTAATATTCTCAGTCTGGGCCCCTCTCTGAACTACATCTACCTCTCGGGCACTTCAATGGCCGCCCCTCATGTAACAGGCCTCTGTGCCCTGGTCTGGAGCATAGCTCCCTCTCTTTCATTGAATGAAGTAAAGTCAATTATTCTGAATACTGTTGATATCATTGACTCTCAGGTATCCATGACATTAACTGGCGGAAGAATAAATGCCTACAGGGCTGTGCTATCGGCCTTTTCAATAAAATCTGGCAGCAATGCAACCTCCGGAGCCAGTGGTGGCGGTGGAGGTTGTTTTATTGCAACAGCCACCTATGGGAGTTTTCTGGCACCAGAGGTAACGACTTTACGAAACTTCCGGGACAGGATTCTTCTTAAAAGTAGTGTGGGAAAGATGTTTGTCAGGCTCTATTACAAGTACTCCCCAGACCTGGCAAAGGCAATAAACAATTATCCTTCTGCAAAAAAGATCTCCCTTTTTCTTCTTACCCCTGTGGTTTATGTCATAAAGTACCCAGAACCTGCACTTTCTCTATTCTTTATGCTTTGTGCCTCAGTAACGACTTTAATTCTAATCGTAAGGTCTCGCAGGATGCCCGTTAGATCAAAATAGATTGTCCGTGAAATGGTATTCTGGTTAGATCATATTTTTGTCCGTATGATCTTTTCTGTTTATGCACCAATTT
>JAADIE010000070.1 GCA_013151495.1 Nitrospirota bacterium
AGCAGGCTATACTTCTAATTTCATCAATAGTTAATTCCTTTTCCTGTTCTGTTTCTTTTTTATAAAAACAAAAACGACAGCGAGCATTACAACGGGATGTAATAAAAAAGGTAAGTTGTATGGGCCTGCTTTTCTTAAATACATAGGGAATATATCTGATTGGACTAAATCGAAGTGCGCTCATTGACTCAGTCCTTTCTGATCTGATACCTTAGCTCTGGTATCTGGAGAAACACCTATACTACTTTTAAATACAGATCCCTTTAAATACCATACTGTTCCCAGCATCGCACCCATTAACACAGAAGCAGGATAAACAAAACTCATGTAAAGCACTGCACCGATCGTGTACAAAAGGCCGTGGTTTTTATAAAATTTTTTGTACAATCCTCTATTAATTACTATTGCTCCTCCTAATGTAATAACTACCCCAATCAGATAACCAGGCCATAAGAACGATGCTGCAAGCAACAGAACAAAAAAGATATAAAAAACCGAGGTCATCTTGAGTTCTATTGAGGCAGTACCAGAGTCGCTGAAAAGGTCGCTGTTTTTTAATGAATATATGCACCAGTACAGACTTTTTTTAAATGCATTCTTTAAAGATCTCAGGATATTAAAGTTAAATATATGTCTAACATAAAGTCCATCTACCATCTTCAACCTAAAACCCTTTCTTTTAGCCCTGTGAGAAAACTCCACATCCTCTAAGATTGGGAGTTCATTACTCCAGAAACCACCGATTTTCATAAAATCTTCTCTGTACATAATCATCAGATGGGTTGCTATATAATCTGGAGCATCAGGTTCTTTTAATTCGAAAAAATTAATAAATTGAGCCTGAAAGTTACTAAAAAAACTATGATCTTCAGCTTTTGGTCTGTATGTGCCCCCAATAATCCATCCTCTTCCTACTCTTTCAAGAGCCTTTACACCTACAGTAAAAGTGTCCTCTTCAACAATACAATCTGAATCAATAAAAAAAAGTATTTTTCCTTTTGCTAAATAGGCACCAGTGTTTCTTGCAACAGCGGCGCCAGATGGATTGGGTAACGAAATTATTTTGCATGGAAATTTTTTTGCTATCTCTATAGAGTCATCTGTTGATGCATCGTCTACAATGATAACCTCAGAGCTGTCAGGCAGAGTTTCAAATACTGCACCAAGACACCTCTTTAATGTCTTTGCACTATTTTTATTAGGTATTATTACGCTTAGCTTTATAGCCATCAATCCTTTATCTTACTTTTAATCTCTTCTATGAAGCTATCCACACTGATACCCAGATGTTTTGCCGCCCTCTCAAGGCTCCAGTTTAGTGATGAATCAATTCCACAGCCGCAGAGACCTTTTTCTAATAAGTAATCAGTGATCTCAGGGTATAGTTTCATTAGATCAGAAATTTTCAGATCAGGTTTAATAAGATCCATTACTTTATAAAAAATACAAAGGGGAAGGCTGAAAAGACAGCCCTCCCCTGTTTTGTTTAATCATCTATTACTTCTTCTCAAGTTTTTTGATCTTTTCTTTCAGTTTCTTAATCTCTTTCTTCAGATTCTTCAGTGTCTTATTTACCTTTGCAAAGTTATACCACTGCTCACCGTTTGGTGCCTCAACAGGATAGTCATTGTAATGAGAACCCCAGACCCTCCAGGATTCATCCCAGTTAGCAGGATTTTTGAAACCCAGCAGTCTGAGCTGGAAATAGGTTAAGGTAGAACGAGTACCTGTCTGGCAGTAGGCAATAGTCCTAACATTTTTGTCCAGTTTGGCAAAGGCCTTAGAAACAACCTCTGGATCCAGATAGGCTATGGGTTTTTTCTTGCCCGTTTTCTTGTCAAGTACCTTTACAAGGGTGTCAATATGGGAGACATTAATAGTGGCATTGGGAACATGGCCACACCTAAGGGCCCTGCAGTCTTTACCCAGATACTCCTTTGGTGTTCTTGAGTCTATCAGCTGAATTCCCTTCTTTTTGCCTGTGGCAATATCAAGTATTTCATCTGTTTCGGCATAAACACTCTTATTAATTGACTTTACCTTAAATGTTTTTGGTTTTAGCTTGACCGGTTTCTTAACGAGCCTGAAACCAGCCTTCCGCCATGCATCAATTCCACCATTTAAAATATGTACCTTTTTATGGCCGAGATACTCCATCACCCAGAATGCCACTGTTGCGTCTGGCATATCCTTAATGTCCCCGTAATAGAAAATAACATTAGTATCATTGCCTATACCAACCTTGCTAAAGAGCTTTTCATATTTGCTTATGTCTCTCCAAACCCTGGCAGAGGGATCTCTTAAAGCCTTTTTACATCTTTTACCAAGACTTATTGCCCCCGGGATATGTCCTTTAAGATATTTCTTAAGGTCTCTACAATCTACAATCACCCAGTTTGGATCATCGATCCGTTTCTTTACAAATTCTGGAGTCACAAGCAGCTCGGGATTGGCCCATTGTGCAGCCTGAGCAGAAAGAGAAACAGAAAACAGAAGGATAACAACCAAAGCAAGTACATAAAACCCTCGTTTCATAGCCCGTTACCTCCCTTGTTTTTCAATAATGACTACTGATGTAGTCGCATAAAAAAAGAGCAAATTATATACCTGATGAAAATCCTATAAAATAGGCTGTTTTCTGTCTTATAAATCTACAAAATTGTCCTGATTGGCACAAAACATATAAATAGAAAGTGCTTATAAGGACATAATTAATAAAAATACACTTCCTCCAGCTTAATATCTATTTTTCTTTATTTATAAAGAATTAATTTAATTAATTTATAATAACACTTGCATGTTTGACCGGAGTTTTGTTATAAAAGATTAGGAATTTAATTCCTGCCCTCTGGTGGTTTATGATGGAAAAGTTGATCCGACAATTTAGACCAATAGGGAGTCTGGGTAAGGGCTGTGGTGAGCATGCCGAGTGCCCAATTCTGAAAGATATCATCTTTTTAATTATAAGGGTTGTCTTTTCAGGATTGGGTACTCGGAAGCCTAAACACCCTTCAGGACACCCACCTGTCTTCATGGGGTCTAATTTTTCATCAACACCTTGGGGCGGGGGTTTAAACAAACCTCTTATGGTGAACAATACTTTTGGAGGCAATGGCCTTAAAATAAAAGATTTTAATAATCACGGAATCCTTATAAAAACTATTATGGAAGCATTTAAGCACTTACAATATAATGGATTCCGTAAAAATACATTAATTTATATATAAGTTAAATAACTTAAAAACATATTGTAGCCCTCCAAAGGTACCTTCACCATAAGAGAGTAAGTAAATCACCGATTAATGGGTAGTAAACTATGGATCTTTTCACCAAAGGAAAAACAGAGCAGCCCCTTGCCTGGCGTATGATGCCTGGTGAGCTTGATGAGTTTTTCGGTCAGGAAGATTTGCTTGGTCCGGGGAGACCACTCAGACGCCTGATCGAAGAAGACAGAATTGTCTCTTTGATACTTTTTGGCCCACCAGGTACTGGAAAGACTGCGCTGTCAAGGATTATAGCCAGGAAAACCAGGGCCAGGTATATTTCACTTAATGCCGTTACCTCTGGTGTTAAAGATATTCGTGATGCCATGGTCTTTGCCAGAAGGGAAAAAACCATACTGTTTATTGACGAGATTCATCGTTTTAATAAGTTACAACAGGATGCATTGTTACCTCATGTAGAATCTGGAGAGATTATCCTGATCGGAGCCTCAACAGAAAATCCCTTCTTTGCCCTAATACCGGCATTGGCCTCCCGCTCTCATATATTTGAGTTCAAACCTTTAAAAGCTTCTGATCTTAAAAGGGTTATTCAGAGGGCCCTTACTTCACCACGTGGTCTCGGTGAATACAAGATCGAGATAGATAGCGACTCGATTGATTTCATATGTAACCAGGCTGCTGGTGATGCACGCAAGGCCCTGAATATGCTCGAAATCGCCTTCCTCACCAATTATAAAGATGGTGTCTCTCCCACCATAATAACCCTGGATAGTATTAAGGATGCGCTTCAGATCAAGTCAAAGTATTACAGCGAGGAAGAGCACTACAACATAATATCAGCCTTTATAAAGAGCATGAGAGGCTCTGATCCAGATGCAGCCCTTTACTGGCTTGCAAGGATGCTTTCCTCTGGTGAAGATCCAATGTTTATTGCCCGAAGAATAGTGATCTGTGCCTCAGAAGATGTTGGAAATGCAGATCCACAGGCCCTTCAGGTAGCAGTTTCGGCAATGTTTGCGGTAGAGAAAATCGGAATGCCCGAGGCCCGAATCCCTCTTGCCCAGGCTACCATCTATGTTGCCACTGCACCAAAAAGTAATGCCTCCTATGTTGCCATAGAAAAGGCTCTTGAGGCAGTTGAAACCCGGCCACTACAGGATGTACCAGCACATTTAAAGGATGCCCATTACAGGGGAGCTAAAAAACTAAACAGAGGTATAGGTTACAAATATCCTCACGATTTTGATGATCATTTTGTTAAGCAGGAGTATATGGAAAGGAGAATGAGCTTTTACTTTCCTTCAGATCAAGGCTTTGAAAAAGAGATCAAAAAAATAATGAACAAAAGGAGGACAGCGTAGGATGAACATGATTATATACCTGCTCGTTGGTTTACTTATCGGTGCTTCCATATCTCTGGTTGTCTTTTTCTTGAATAAAAAGGCCTCTAAACAGAGAGACATCTCCCTTGAAGAGGAGCGTCGACGGATAATAGAGGATGCCAGAACAGAGGCAGACAGAATTAAAAGGGAGGCCCAGCTTGAGGCAAAGGATCTCCTTTATAAGGCACGCTCTGAGGCCGAAAGGGAACATCGGGACAGACGAAGTGAACTAAACAGGATTGAAAGAAGACTAAACAATAAAGAGGAAAACCTTGAGCGCAAGCAGGAGCAGCTTGAAAAACGTGAGGCCGATCTTATACAAAGAGAAAAGGCTCTACTTGTTCGAGAAAAGACATTAAAGGAAAAGGAAGACCAGCTCCAGACTGTACTGGACCAGCAGCAGAAGAGACTTGAAGAGATCTCCGGAATGAGCGCCGAAGAGGCTAGAAATGAGCTTTTCAAAAAGATTGAGGAGGAGTCCCGTTTTGAGGCTGCCAAACTGATAAAAACAATCGAGGACGAAGCAAGAGAAAATGCAGAGAAAAAGGCAAAAGAAATTATCTCCCTTGCTATACAGCGTTATGCCAGTGAATATGTGGCAGACACCACCGTAACAGCCGTGCCACTGCCAAGTGACGAAATGAAAGGACGTATAATTGGTAGAGAAGGGCGCAACATCAGGGCCCTTGAAGCAGCAACAGGGGTCGACCTGATAGTGGACGATACACCAGAGATGGTTACCCTCTCATCTTTTGATCCAGTACGCAGAGAGATAGCCCGTATCTCGCTTGAAAGGCTGATTGCAGACGGAAGAATCCATCCTGCAAGAATTGAAGAGGTTGTTAACAAGGTAAGAAAAGAGGTAGAGGCAGCAATCAAAGAAGAAGGTGAAAAGGCTGTCTTCGATCTTGGTCTTAGTGGAGTGCATCCAGATCTTATAAAACTATTAGGCAGACTTAAATACAGGACCTCCTATGGACAGAATGTATTACAGCACTCACGAGAGGTTGCCTATCTGGCAGGTATTATGGCTGGTGAACTTGGTGTCAATGTAAAGCTTGCAAAAAGGGCGGGGCTACTTCATGACATTGGAAAGGCAGTAGACCATGAGGTTGAGGGTGCACACCATGAGATAGGTTATGAAATAGCCAGAAAATATGGTGAAGATGAAAGGGTGTTGAATGCTATAGCCTGCCATCATGGTGATATCGACCCAAACTGTGTTGAATCAGCCCTGGTGGCAGCAGCAGACGCACTTTCGGCTGCAAGACCTGGGGTTAGAAGAGAGAGTATCGAAAATTATATAAAGAGATTACAGAGATTAGAGGAAATAGCATCCAGTTTTGATGGTGTTGAAAAGTGTTATACTATGCAGGCAGGGCGAGAGATACGAATTATTGTAAAGCCAGAGGATGTCTCAGACGATATGTCTTCGCTTATTGCAAGAGAGATAGCAAAGAGGGTACAATCAGAACTGACCTATCCAGGCCAGATCAAGGTAATGGTTATCAGGGAGACCAGGTTTGTTGATTACGCTAAATAGGCATTGGATCTGAATGAATATCCTGTTCATAGGAGATATAGTAGGTAAGATTGGCAGAAAGGCTGTTAAAAGCCTTCTGCCTAATCTAATAAATAAATTAAAAATAGATCTTGTTGTGGCAAACTGCGAGAATGCAGCTGGTGGCTTTGGAATAACTGAAAAGACCGCTGAGGAGCTGTTTGCAACTGGAATAGATGTAATGACCTCTGGAAATCATATCTGGGATAAAAAAGAGGCTCTCAGTTATCTTCCAAAAGAGGACAGGATTTTAAGACCTTTAAACTTCCCTCCAGGTGTTCCAGGTCGTGGCTCGATCACCTTAAAAAGTGCAAATTCTATTGATGTGGCCATAATTAATCTTTCCGGCAGGGTATTTATGGGGCTCATGGACTGTCCTTTTCGTACTGTAAAAGAGGAGATTCAAAGGATAAAGGAAAAGACAAATGTGATTATTATCGATTTTCATGCAGAGGCGACCTCTGAAAAGCAGGCAATGGGTTATTTTCTTGATGGAAAGGTCTCCGCTGTACTGGGTACCCATACCCATGTGCAAACAGCAGACGAACAGATTTTGCCTGAAGGCACAGCTTATATAACCGATGTGGGCATGACAGGCCCATGGTTTTCTATAATTGGTGTGAAAAAGGAGACTATTATTGATAAATTCGTAGACCAGTTGCCAAGAAAGTTCGACACTGCCAAGGGACCCTGGGTTTTTTCGGCTGTGGTGCTTGATATCGACGAAAAATCTGGCATGGCAAGATCTATAAAAAGATTGCTTATCAGGGAATAACTCTAAATGTCGGTTGGTTCCATAAGCAGGTTACTAAATAAAAAGCTGTTATTCCTGATACTAATTCAATTTGTTGTCCTTGTATTTTTCCTTGGTTACCGTTCGTGGGAAGATAGCTCCGTAGAGTGCATCAAATGTCATTCTAACAAAGAGGCCCTAAAAAAACTCAATGCCGAATGGGCCTACATTACCCCACAGGAAGTGCAGAAACAGAGTAAACATCCGAACATCCAGTGCAGAGACTGTCATCTTGGAAATGGCAGAGCAAAAGACAAGGACAGGGCACATCAGGGCATGCTGAAGATGCTTATCGTAGGTGAGGATGGAAGCCTTTTACCAAGAGAAAAAGGCTATCCAGGTCCATTAAGACAAAGTGGTGATGATGAGATGTTTGCCCTGATGCCAAAGGTTGAGTATGAAGGTGAGCTTTATATGATACCCTATGTTCGAAATATACTCTGGCACGATAGAGACCCCCGTACCCTCGGTTTTAATCCTGAAATTGCTGAGAAGACCTGTGGCAGGCCAGACTGTCATCCAGATGAGTTGAAACAGTTCAAGACAACCATCATGGGGCGTAACTTCCGACAAAGGACCATGCGTACATGGTTAAAACCCTATGGACCCCACAACTGTGGTCCATCTTTTGCAGATATACAACCACCAGAGGTTCTTGAAAAGACAGACTTTGATTACAAAAATACCAGAGAGATCATGGAGAATCTTAATGTACCTTTTTCTAAAAGTCAGGCTATAGATAAACAGCGTTTTTGCAATGTTTGCCACGCAGGCTGTTTGGACTGTCATTTTACCCCATCAAATGAAAAGGGCCGTCATGCCTTTTCACGCAAACCTCCAGCTCAGAGTTGCCAGGGTTATGGTAGAAGTGCTTCCCAGTGTCATCCAGGGGCAATGATAAGCCGTAGAGGCGAGACATACTCTGGTGGCGATTACTCCATTCCCCAGGGAATGGCACCAGATGTCCATTACAATCTCGGCCTCAGCTGTGTAGACTGTCATCCTACAGGAGAAAAGGGTATGGGGGATATGGAACGAGCAGCCTCCTGTCAGGACTGTCATATAGAAACAGAAGAAGCACACAATCGAAGCATCCATAAAAACATGGACTGTGCCACCTGTCATATACAGGAGCTTGGGGGTTATCAGATAACCATCTGGGGCCCGGGCACTGTGGCCAATAGACCAAACCCCTTCCATAAATACTCCCTATACTATGGAATACAGAAACCACCAATTATAATAAAGGATCAAAAAGGTCGCTGGATGCCTGTTAAGTTATGGCCCCATAGCGTGGGTAATATAAAAAATGATGTTCCTCCCTCAGGGTCTATAAAGTTCCGTTGGCCTGATGGACAGACAAGGGATGCCTATTACATAGTAGGCACCTTTGACGGACTTCCAGGAAACAATAAACATCTTTTGTGGGTTGAGATCGAGCAGGCTGCACATCCATTCCAGAAAGCCAGAGAGTGTGATAGTTGTCATGCCAGCGAAAAACAGATTTCCTACTCTACCTGGGAGTTTAATGACTACGATGGTGCCGATACCTTTGAGGGACAACACAAAATCGTTGCTGACGATAAGGGAATCAGATTTGTTGATATAAAAAATACAACACCTATAAATCTACTCCCGGGGGCAAAGCTGACTGATTTTGCAACCTGGATTTACCTGAAAGACAAATGGTTTGTCCCGGGTGACTTTTCTATTAAAACAGATCAACAAAAGTACAAGGAATACAAGGAAAAATACAACAAGGTTATGGCAGTTATAAAGGAAATAGATAAAGAGATAAAAAAGAAAGACCGGAAAACTAAGAAGCTCTGGAGACAGACACGCTCGGAAGCCCTGCACGACCTTGATAAAGCCATGACAGTACTGAAGGAATTTAGAGACAGGATCAAATAATTTACTGGCAAGTTTCTTGCTATATTAAGCTGATTATTGATAAAATCAGTATATATGAAAAAAAGAGTTCTGTTACTTATTTTTACAATTCTCTTATTTGCTCTTGTAGTATATCTTCAACCCTCAACAGAGGTTTATAGGTTAAAGGGCAAACTTGATAACTCTATCATGAGAAACATTGAGATTAAAAGAATAGTTGATAGTAACCCAATCTGGTGGGCAAAGATAAAAGAGGCCTCCTTTATTGAAGGCAAACAGTTGGCCCTGCTGAAGGAGATCACGCTTTACTGGCCAGAAAGGGGGTTATATTTGAATGCCCAAAATGGTACATATGATATTAGCAGGGGAAGGGTAAAGCTTGACAGGGCTATTAAAGGCTATACTGAAAATATGGTAATCGAAACAGACGGACTCAAATACAATCCGCAGAAACGACTGCTATATACAAATGAGGGCATAACTATCCGTGGTAAGGGGTTCACAATAACTGGTAAAGAGGCATCCATAAAAGATGGTAAAAAACTGGAGATAAAGGGAAATGTCAAGAGCGTTTTTAAATAAAAGGGCTATATTTTTAATACTTATAATTTTCTTATTGCTTACTATAAACACAGTCCCGGCACAGGGAGAAAACACCAGAGGATTTTTCAATGACTCTGGCCCTATTGAGATTACATCAGACAAACTCACTGCCGACAGCGAAAACAACAAGGCCGTTTTTGAGGGAAATGTGGTAGCCAAACAGGGTAAAACCATACTAAAGGCCCAGTGGATGGAGGTTCGGTACACAGAAAAGGGAGAGATAAAGAGCATACATGCAAAGGGTGCGGTTAGTGTAGAAAATCTTTCCCGGAAGATTACCTCCGCTGAGGTTATTTATTACAAAGACAGGGGAATGATTGTTTTTACTGGTTCTCCAGAGGCAACCGACAGAAACACAATTATAAAAGGCACAAAGATAACCTACTATTTAGACAGTGGAAATTCAGTTGTGGAAAACTCCTATGTAATAATAAAAAAAACAGAAGACAAAGATGGAACATAAACTATACTCAGAGGGGCTCAGGAAATCCTATAAGGGAAAAGAGGCTGTAAAGGGAATCAGTATCTGTGTAAATTCCAGAGAAATAGTAGGACTTCTTGGGCCTAATGGTGCCGGAAAGACCACCACCTTTTATATGCTGGTGGGGATGATCAGGATGGATGCCGGAAAGATCTATTTTGACGACAGGGATATAAGCCATATGCCCATGTATCAGCGTGCAAGACTTGGCATAAGCTACCTGCCCCAGGAGCCTTCTATTTTCAGAAAACTCACGGTCAGGGAAAACCTGATGGCTATTCTCGAGATCAGGGGTTTTAGCAACTCTGAGATTGAGGAACGTGTGGAACGGCTCCTTGATGAGTTCAGGCTAAAGGAGTTTGCAGACCGTAAGGGATACATGCTCTCAGGTGGTGAAAGAAGAAGAACCGAAATTGCTCGCACACTGGCCACAGATCCGGTATTTATATTATTTGATGAGCCCTTTGCTGGTATAGACCCCATAGCAATACTTGAATTAAAAAGGATTTTGCGTTATCTTAAAGATAAGGGGATCGGAGTGCTGATAACTGATCATAATGTAAGGGATACCCTTTCTATTACAGATCGTGCATATATTATAAACAATGGTGAGATCTTGGATGAGGGCTCACCAGAGAGCTTAGTAAAAAACAGAGAAGTTAGAGAAACCTATCTGGGAGAGGAGTTTGTATTGTAATGGCACTTGAAACCAGACTTGACTTAAAATTAACACAGAAACTGATTCTTACACCTCAGCTTCAACAGGCAATCAAACTTTTACAGTTACCACAGCTTGAGCTTACACAGGCAATCAATCAGGAGCTTATCCAGAATCCCTTTCTTGAAGAGGTACAGGAAGAGCCTCAGGTCACAACCCCCCAGGCCGAGCAGGAAAACAACTCTACCGAGACAGCCGACGATATGGTTATCCCCCTTGAAAAGATGATGCGTTTCATGGTGGATGACTACTTTGAGGAGCGCGGATGTGATGGCAGAGATCTGGGTTATTTTAATCCGGGAATTGAGGCCCCACCAT
This sequence comes from Nitrospirota bacterium, assembly GCA_013151495.1. Taxonomy (GTDB): domain Bacteria; phylum Nitrospirota; class Thermodesulfovibrionia; order Thermodesulfovibrionales; family JdFR-85; genus JAADIE01. The sequence continues at coordinate 10,971 of JAADIE010000070.1, forward strand.
CTTTTGAACAGTTTACAAGCTCGGGCACAACACTTTATGATCACCTGAACTGGCAACTCAGGCTGGCTGATCTTTCAGAGGAGGAAAAGGAGATTGCCGAGGCAATAATTGGCAATATAGACGAAAACGGCTACCTCAAGGCACCTCTTGAGGAGATTGCTGAAATTACCAGCCAGCCTTTGGAAAAGGTGGAAAAGGTTCTCAGGATAGTTCAGGACCTTGACCCACCTGGTGTGGGTGCTCGAAACCTCAAGGAATGTCTGCTTCTGCAGATCAAGGCCCTGGGTCTTGAGGGTACACTGGTTGAAAAAATAGTCCAGAACAACCTGAGAGAACTGGAGAAAAAGAACTACAAGGCAATAGTAAAGCAATACAATGCCACTTTGGAAGATGTAATGATGGCCGTAAGCATAATCAATGAACTTGACCCCAAGCCAGCAAGGAACTTTGCATCCCATGAGACAAACTACATTGTCCCTGATGTATTTGTAGAAAGAACGGACGACGGTTTTAAGATAACTCTCAACGAAGAAGGTATTCCTCGTATTAGACTGAATAGTTACTACAGAAAACTTTTAATGAATCAGAAGGATCTGACAAAGGAAGAAAGAAAATTTTTAAACGAAAAACTCCGTTCAGCCATGTGGCTTATAAAGAGCCTTGATCAGAGAAATCGTACCATATACAAGGTTACCGAAAGCATTGTGAAGTTTCAGAGAGAGTTCTTTGAGAAGGGAAAAGACTACCTGAAGCCTTTAAATTTAAAAACTGTGGCCGAAGATATAAATATGCACGAAAGCACGGTTAGCAGGGTTACACTGAATAAATATCTGGCCTGCGAGCATGGTATATTCAGCTTCAGGTATTTCTTCTCATCGGCTTTAAGAAACAAACAGGGTGATGAGGTCTCATCTACCATAGTCAAGGAGATGATCAAAAAGATCATAGAACAGGAGGACCCAAAGAAACCCTATAGTGATCAAAAGATTGCAGATATCCTGAAAAAACAGAACATAAAGATTGCCAGAAGAACGGTAGCCAAGTATCGAGAAGAGCTCAAAATACCATCACATTCCAAACGTAAAAGATTAGATGTCTAATCCGGGAGGTGATTAAACCAAGGAAGTAAAAAATAGTATTGAGCAACAAGAAAAAAATTAACCATTTCTCAAGGAGGCTCATATGAATGTTAAAATCAATGGACGTCATCTCGAAATTACACCCGCTTTAAGAGACTACGCTGAGTCGAAGGTCAAGAAGTTCGACAAATATCTCTCAAACATCACAGAGGCAATAGTAACCCTTTCAGTTGAAAAGTATCGTCATAAAGCTGAAATTCAGTTAAGGGTTAATGGAGTTATTATACAGGCAGAGTCAGTAACTGGTGAGATTTACTCTTCCATTGATGAGGTGATAGATAAACTTGACAGACAGATAAAAAAATATAAGGGCAAACTGACCTCCCATCGCAAGGATAACAGAACTGCTCCCCAGCCAGCAAAGGCACCCGAGGAGCCCGAGCCCGAGATAAGGATAATCAAGCGCAAGCGATTTGCAATGAAACCCATGACAGTGGAAGAGGCAGCAATGCAGATGGAGCTATTAGACAAGGACTTCTTTGTCTTCACAAATGCTGAAACCAACCAGATCAATGTCATCTACAGAAGAAAAGACGGCGATTTTGGTCTTATTGAACCGGCCTGATCGTTTGGCAATAGAGGAATCCCCTTTCCAGCCACCAAGGCCGGGAAAGGGGATTCCTTTGTAAGCACACGAGTATGAAGAAAAAAACAGAAGAAAAGAGCATAATCATCGTATCAGGACTTTCCGGAGCTGGTAAATCTGTGGCACTAAGGGCATTGGAGGATGCCGGTTATTTCTGTATTGACAACTTTCCAATCCCCCTGCTTAAGAATTTTATCACCATGAGTGCCTCAGAGCATGAAATAAAAAACATTGGTCTAAGTGTGGATGTACGTGAAAAGGGCCTGCTTGATGGCGTGGAAGATTTGATACTTGAGCTGAAAAAGAAAAACCGTGTTGAAGTAATCTTTCTTGAGGCTGAACCCTCGGTACTGATCAGACGTTTCAAGGAAACACGCCGCCCCCATCCTCTTTCAACCGAGATGGGTGAAAGTATTGAAGAGGCCCTGAAGCTTGAGGCCGATCTTCTTACACCACTGAGGTCCATTGCCGATAGGGTTATCGATACCTCATCCTTTACCCCTCACCAGTTAAGGGCATTGATAACCGAACTTTACGGAAGTACCGACCGAAAGAGGTTCACCGTTACCCTTATCTCATTTGGATACAAATTTGGTATACCCCAGCAGTTAGACCTGTTATTTGATGTAAGATTTCTAAAAAACCCTCATTTCGTGCCTGAACTCAGGGACCATACAGGTCTGGAAGCACCTGTAAAGGAATATATAATGAGTGATCCACGAACCGACCAGCGTTTCAACCTCCTCATGGGACGGACTTTTCAGAAGAGGTCCGGCATGGAAG
>JAADIE010000119.1 GCA_013151495.1 Nitrospirota bacterium
GACGATATTAATATAGAGGTCTTTCGTTGCCACTGCAACAGCTATATTCTTAACGGTATCAAAGCCAAGTAGCAGAATGGCGTCAGAAATCGTTTCTACCTTTCTTGGGAGACCATAGTAGGCTGAGTTGGCAATCATTAGTAGCCTTGAGGCCATTGCCTGATCTCGACTAATTAAATGATGGAGGTCTGAAATCTTTGTATTTGGATTGTTAACAACCTGCAGCACCTTAAGTGCAACATGTGGCAATGCAGGTAGTTTACATTTCTTTAAGAGTCTTTCCTTCTCTGACATATCCATTGCTCCTTTCATGATTCTATATTAATATCGTCTTGTTTGGATCAAAACTTTAGTGCCTATAATTCATGTTATAATTATTCATAATGGAAAGCAAATACTTTTTTACCCCATCAGTAACCGAGGAAGAAATCAAAAAAGAGAGGTATCGGGCCCGACAACTCAGGGCCAGCAGATGGTGGAGGCAAAAAAAACAAAGAGGTATCTGTTACTATTGCGGCAGAAAGGTAAAGCCCTCTGAACTCACGATGGACCACATTGTCCCCATTATTCGTGGTGGCAAAAGTACAAAGTCAAATATTGTAACCGCTTGCAAGGAGTGCAATAACAAAAAGAAATACATGCTCCCCATCGAGTGGCAGGAGTATCTCAGAAAAATCAAAAATGGTACCCCTTAATAAATCTCATTTAAAAGCTCTGAAAGACTCTTCTGCCTAAAGCCCTCTGGCAGTCTAAACAACTCCTTTGAGACCCTGTCATTTATTTGAAGATCATCCAGTTTTATATTTATTTTCAGGCTGCTGTAGATCAGACTAAAATCAAGAGGTATTCCTTTTATATGATTCCTGATCTTCATTTCAAAGAGCTTTCCACCTCTGCTATAAACCCTCAGGGCATTCCAGGTTAATGAGTTTTTGTCAAAAACAAAGACACGAAATATGTCTGTTACTGTGCTGACCGTTATCAACTCCAGGGCATCCTCTTTCTTCTTTAACAATGCCCTGTCCTTCAGGATGTCTCTTTTGTCAGGCAGGATATAACCAACAGGTAAAACCATTTTATAAATTACACCTCTTGATGGCAAAAACACCTCAACTGTTGAGTCTGCAACCAATATATCTGCTATTATTGTATTAAAAGGTCCAAACAAGATAGCCCTTAATCCGGAGTTCCTTTTATAAAACAGCCTTCCGCTGAAGGTCCCCCTGTGAATACCATCGGAGTATACCGAAACCTTTACTACTGCCATAAAGTTTGCAATCTCTCCTGTGTCTATAACATCCAGCAGTGACTCAACGGTAACTCCCTTATTGTAAAAATACCCTGCAGGAGGTCTTTTTGATGGAGCACAGCTACCAAGAAGAATAAACAGAATCAGAAATATGAATACCCTGTTGGTTATAAACATACTGGGATTTTATCCCATCCTCTCCAGTATTTACCAGTCTTTGAGTGATCCCCATATAGATATGTTATTATTAATGACTCTGTAATTAGATTTAAAACTCTCAAGGAGGTTTATATTATGAAGTCAATTTTAAAAAAGATCTATCCTGCCATGTTAGCTATTTTTCTGCTTTCAGGCAGTTATGGCTGTGCTGTGGTGGTGGCAGGTGCAGCAGGAGCTGGGGCTGCATACAGTCTTACTGCCGATAGTGTCTCCGGAAATATTGATGCCTCAAAGCGTGCAGCCTTCGACAATTTCAAAAAGATCGTCATCGAAGAGGGTGGGAAAATTATTAGCTCTAACTATACAGATGGTAATATCAGAGCAAAGCTAAACGGCAGAGACATCTATTTTAGTGTAAAAAAGCTAACCGAAAATGCTGTTAACATCAAAATAAGGGCCAGGAAGGGTTATCAATTATTACCAGATGGTGATGAGGCCCTCAGGTTATATAAGAAACTCACAGCCAGGCTATAAATATTGTAATGAACCTTCTTAAATTTCGTAAGCCAAGCAGATATATTGACAATGAGATAAATGTATCAAAGAAGGTGGCTCAGCTCCGGGTTGCCCTTGCCTTTCCAGATGTATACGAGGTTGGCATGAGCCACCTTGGTATGAAGATCCTTTACTCCATGATAAACTCCCTGGAGTTTGCCTCTGCCGAAAGGGTCTTTGCCCCCTGGCAGGACATGCTCCAGTACATGGAAGAAAAAAACATACCCCTTTGTAGTCTTGAAACCTCAACTCCCTTGAATCAGTTTTCTCTGGTAGGTTTTTCTCTTCAATACGAGCTTTCCTATCCAACCATGCTAAGAATGCTGAGGCTTGGTCGTATTCCGATAAGGGCTGAAGACAGAACCGATAAAGACCCCCTGGTAATAGCCGGTGGGCCCTGTACAGTTAACCCGGCCCCACTTGGTAGATTCATAGATGCATTCTACATTGGTGATGCAGAAGAGACCCTTCCAGGCTTTATTAAACTCCTTTATGAACTTAAAACCTCTGGTGCGTCAAGGCAGGAAACCCTGAAGGAGTTAGCCGGACTCGAGGGTTTTTATGTGCCAGGCTACTCAAAGGCACCTGTTAAAAGGGTATATATAACCGACCTGGACAGGGCCCCTTTTCCAACAAAACCTCTGCTACCTTATACCCAGATTGTTCACGACCGAATTAATATCGAGATTTCAAGGGGCTGTACCAGGGGATGCAGGTTCTGTCAGGCTGGCACCATATACCGACCCCTAAGGGAGAGAAGCCCACAGCGTATAATCAGCCTGGTTGAGGAGTCTATAAAAAACACTGGCTACGATGAGGTCTCTTTTACCTCCCTTAGTGCTGGCGATTACTCGCAACTATTACCTCTGCTTAGGGCTTTCAATAGAAGGTTTTCACAAAAGAGGATATCCCTTTCTTTGCCATCAATAAGGGTAGGGGCTGTTAGCCGGGAACTTCTTAAAGAGGTCAAGAGCGTAAAAAAGAGCGGTTTTACAATTGCGCCCGAGGCTGCCACAGACAGGTTAAGGGCTGTTATAAACAAGGACTTTAAATGGCAGGAGTACGAACGCGCTATTGAGTGTCTGTTTTCAGAAGGATGGCTGAACCTGAAGCTATATTTCATGATAGGCCTGCCCACTGAAACCCAGGAGGATGTGGAATCTATAATTAAAATGGTAAAAGAGGCAAAAAGAATAGGCAAAAGATACACAAACCGCAACATTAATCTCACTGTCAGTGTTGCCCCCTTTGTTCCAAAGCCCCATACCCCTTTTCAGTGGCTTGGTCAGATGCAGAGGACAGAGCTTGAAGAAAGGATTAAATACCTCAAAAAGAATGAACCACGAGGGATAAAGATTAAAATCCATGAGCTAAGAATGAGTATACTGGAGGCTGCACTTTCACGAGCAGACGAAACCCTGGCTGACCTGATCGAGGAGGTCACCAGAAGGGGAGCCTATCTGGATGGCTGGGCAGAGCAGTTTAACTACGATCTCTGGTTACAGGCAATGGATTCCACTGGGGTAGATATCGAGGCAATGGCCACTAAGAATTACACTGAAGAGGAAGCACTACCCTGGGATGTTATTGATACAGGTGTAAAAAAAGAGTTCTTAAAAAGAGAGCTCCACAGGGCCTTAAAGGGAAGCTGGACAGAGGACTGTAACAAAAAAAGCTGCATCGCCTGTGGGCTTGGTTGTAAAAGCGGTCAGTATCTCACCCAGGGTAAGGCTGTAAACCTTCAGATATTACGACCAGAGGAGACCAGAAAGTTCTCACCTGTTCATGTAAGGGTCAGGTTTTCAAAAAAAAGGCCCCTTCATCTGCTTTCTCACCTTGAGCTTGTACAGGTTATTCTGAGGGCATTAAGAAGGGCCGGTGTAGAGCTTGTGTACTCCGAGGGATTTCACCCGGCCCCTAAGGTTTCCTTTGGACCACCGCTTAATGTGGGTGTATCTGGCTCAAGTGAGTATTTTGATATGCAGGTCTATCCGCCCCTTGACTTGGTTGAGGCCAGGAAAAGGATAAACCAGACCCTTCCCGAGGGGATAAGGATAGAGGATATGGGCTTTTTTTATAAAAAACTGCCCTCCTTAAGTAGCTTTATCTCCATGTATGATTACCGAGTACGGATACCCCAGTCTGATGGGGTAAGACTTTCAATAGTAGGTAGCAAATTTAGTGATTTTATTGAGAAATTTGATATAATTGGTGATAAAGAGGTCTTTCTCAGACTCAAGGATCTGAAGGACCGGAAGGTAAAACTGGCCGAAGTGCTTCAGGGTCTTTTCAACAGGGCCTTAGAGGATTTAGAGGTTGAAAGGGTTGGCCTGTATGGTTACCAGAAGGGATGGCGAGATCCCATGGAACTAATCGCCCGGGGCCCTGTAAGGAGTTGATGGAAAGTGAGATTTTAATAAATGTAACCTTTGAAGAGGTAAGGGTCGGTCTTGTAGAAGGTGGTCAGCTTGTAGAACTATATGTAGAGAGGGAAAAAGAGGCCTCACTGGTTGGTAACATTTACAAGGGCAAGGTCCTGAAGGTCCTGCCCGGAATGCAATCAGCCTTTATTGATATTGGTCTGGAGAAGGCCGCCTTCCTCTATGTGGCTGATGTTAAGGCTGATGTGGAATCCTATGCCCCCTTTCTGGATGAAGAAGAGCAAATAGACCTGTCAACCATTAAGGCCCGCACAGACATACCAATCGAAGACCTGATAAGAGAAGGGCAGGAACTCCTCGTACAGGTTTCGAAGGACCCCCTGGGGACCAAAGGGGCCAGGGTAACTTCCTATATAACCATCCCAGGTAGATATCTGGTCCTGATGCCCGGGCTTGATCATATCGGCATTTCAAGAAGAATTACCAACGAGGAAGAAAGAAACAGACTGAAGGAGCTTGTTGAAGGAATCAAGCCTAAAGGACACGGCCTTATAGTGCGTACAGCAGCAGAAGGTGCAGAGGAAGAGGAACTCAAACAGGATCTGGAGTTTCTGCTACTTCTGTGGAAGGATATACAGGAGAAAAACGATCGGTGTTCAGCCCCCATGATGCTCTATAGTGATTTTGATCTGGTTTTAAGAAGCGTAAGAGACCTGATGAGCCATGATGTAGAAAGGGTTGTGATTGACTCGAAAAAGGAGTTTCAGAGGATTAAGGAGTTCGTTAACACCTACTTCAGTAAATTAAGCGACAAGATTGAGCTGTACGAAGGCAATGAGCCCCTTTTTGATGCCTATGGAGTTGAGCCTGACATCTCAAGGGCCCTGGGCAGAAAGGTATGGCTGAAATCAGGTGGTTATATCGTTATTGACCAGACCGAGGCCATGACCGTTATAGATGTAAATACCGGCAAGTTTGTTGGAAAGGAAAATCTTGAAAATACCATCCTGCAGACAAACCTTGAGGCTGTAAAGGAGATTGCCTATCAGATAAGGCTCAGGAACCTGGGTGGCATTATCATAATTGACTTCATTGATATGGAACTGCCGGAAAACCGTGAGAAGGTCTTTAATGCCTTTAAAGAGGCAATGAAGAGGGACAAGGCCAAAAATACCATATTCAATATATCGGAATTAGGCCTTATACAAATGACCCGTAAAAGGGTGCGCGAAAGCCTTGGACGCAAGCTGTGTAATGTGTGCCCTTATTGTGATGGAAAGGGCTTTGTGCTTTCACCCCGTACAATATGCTTTGAGATATTCCGCAAACTGGAGAAGATTACCGCCCCCAGGGGCACAAAGGTCATTATTACAGCCCATCCAGAGGTAGCAGAACTGTTAAGTGATGAAGAGAGTTATGTAATTGAAACCCTTGAACGAACAAAGGGTATAGAGATAGTTATTAAGGAAAACGGCAATATGCATCAGGAAAACTACAGTATCACTGTACTTTAGACGCCGTCCCTTGTCATCCCTTCGTGGTTTAAGTGAAAATAGAGTAATGAACTCCCTTAAAGAAAAGTACCAGAGACTTGTGTCGGTTATTAAAGACCTTGGTCCATCGGTTATAGCATTTTCAGGAGGTGTGGATAGCACCCTTGTTGTAAAAGCCACACTGGACAGTGGGATAGATTATCTCGCCGTAACCGGTGTATCCCCGACCACGCCGCGTACAGATATAGAGGATGTATCAAAGCTGGTAAGGGAGCTGAAATTGAAGCACCGTTTTATCAGGACAGATGAACACAAAAAGACAGAGTTTATAAAAAACGACGGTCTCCGTTGTTACTACTGTAAGGATACACTGTTTAGCAGACTTAAAGAGATTGCCACTTCGGAAGGATACAAAAACGTGCTTGAGGGAAGCAATCTTGATGACCTCAGGGATTATCGCCCTGGCCGGAAGGCATGTTCTGACCATGGTGTTAAGAGCCCCCTCTGTGAGGCCGGAATTACAAAGAGCCAGGTTAGAGAGCTACTGAAAATGCTTGGTCTCTGGATATGGGATAAACCATCATCTCCGTGTCTTTCTTCAAGAATCGCCTATGGTGTGGCTATTACTCAGGAGGCCCTATCCATGGTTGAAAAGGCCGAGGAGCTTATGAGAAGACTTGGTTTCAGGGCCTTCAGGGTCAGGCACCATGGCGAGCTGGCCAGGATAGAGATAGCAGAAGAGGAAATGCCCCGGGTCTTTGACCCTGAGGTCCGTAGATACATAGTGGATGGTCTTCTGGATATTGGTTATAAATTTGTAACCCTCGATTTAGAGGGATTTATCAGCGGGAAGATGAACAGGTTATTAAATGAACGAAAAGGACTGGCTATTTAAGCACCTCTCCATCTGTGCCCTTTGTGGTAGATGCAAACAGGACTGCCCTACTTACAACACCGAGCATAATGAAGCAAGAGGCCCAAGGGGAAGGCTTCTTTTACTATATGAGGCAGCCTCCGGGAATACTCCTGCTGATCAATCCCTTATAGACAGGGTTTATAGCTGCCTGCTATGTGGTGCCTGCGGTGAGGTCTGCCCAAGTGGGGTCGATATAATGGGGGCACTCCTGAGGGGCAGATCCATGTTAAAAGGCCACGACAGGAGCTTTCGCCTTCTGAGGCCACTGGTCACGGCAGCCACTAAAAGCCCTCTTTTAAGTTACAGATTCCTTACTGTATTCAAAGAGTTGATAGGGCCTGTCTTAATCAAAAAGGGCCTGCTTCATCCAGGACTTGAGCTGGACTTTACACCTTTACATAAAGAAGGTACCGTGTTTCAGCCTTCCAGGGGAAAGAAGATAGGCAGGGTAGTTTTTTTTACAGGATGCGCTGTCAGGTACCTCTATCCCTATCTTGGAAAATCCCTTATCACTGTGTTAAACACACTGGGTTATGAGGTGGTTATACAGAAAAAGGAGTACTGCTGTGGTGCTCCTTTATTAGGACTTGGGCTTTTGAAAAAGACTGAGGAGCTGGCATACAAAAACTATGAACTCTTTAAAAAACTCAAGGCCGATGCCCTGATTACATTATGCCCAACCTGCACCATGGTGGGCAATGGACTTTATAAAAGGCTCTTTGGCATTTCTCTTGAATTGATCAACTTCGATGATTTCATTGTTGAAAATCACCAGGTAGCTGGAGGGCTCTCTGTAAAGGCATTTTATCATCAACCCTGTCATCTGAGATTCCGCCCTGAGGGGGCCAGTAATTCCTTAGGGCTTTTGAAAGAAATGGGTGTTGAAATTACTGGCAGTAGCCAGAGTTGCTGTGGACATGCTGGTACTTACTCGATAAGATTTAAGGAACAATCGAAAAGAATGCTTAATGATAGGGTAAATGAGTTTAATGCCTCAAAGGCCGATGTTTTACTTACCTCATGCCCTGGCTGTATTTATCAGCTTTCAAAGGCAGTGCAGCACGATAGGGTTTTGCACACCGTGGAGGTGGTGGAAGAGGCCATAGGTGAAGATCAAAGCTGACAAAAAATGTTAAATTAAATAAAGCCCTGAGTAACAGGAGGTTAAGGGATGCCGATTTATGAATATAAATGTAACAGTTGTGGGGCTGAGTTCGAGAAACTGGTCTTTGGCGCTACCGAGGTACACTGCCCTGAATGTGACAGCACCGAGCTTACCAAGAAGTTTTCAGTTTTTGGTATGAGCGGTGTGGAGAAACCCTTTGCTGGCTCCTCAGGCTGTTCATCCTGTAGCAGTAGCGGAAGTGGTTGCAGCTCCTGTGGTTAATCTATTTGGGAAAGGAAAAGGGATTGTTCCTCAGGATATCATCCAGCTTCAATGGATTTAACCTGAACTTAAAGGCTGCAAGCCCCTTTTCTGTATAGCTCTTTGTACCTACCTGCCAGGTGCCGGTCCAGTCTATGTACAGATAAAGCTCATTGCCTTCGATGTCTACCCATTTTGGTGTAAAGCTAAGTATGGCCACATCAAAATCCTTGACAGAGCTTATAATCCTGAGATAACCGTTTCTTGTTGTCAGCCTTTGAATAAGGGAGTTGTTTTTTACCAGGTAGGCATCCTTTACCTTTTCAGCGATCCTGAAGGCCTCCTGGGCAAGACGCGCCTCTTCAGGTACCGGTTTCTTCTTCTCAGATGAGCAACTGAATAAAAACAATGTGGCTATAAACAATAAAAAAACCTTTCTCATTCTGCCTCCTTTAAAGATATAACAAAGTCACGGTTGTCCATATACCACTTAACGGTTCTCTCGATCCCCTCCTCTATCTTTACTTTTGGCTGCCAGCCAAGCATGCTCCTGGCCTTTGATATGTCAGCCCATGTGGCCTCCACATCTGCAGGGTGACGCTCAAGCCAGTTTATATTAGCCTTTTTATTCAACGCCTTCTCAATCAGGTTGATTACATACATCAGTACTACAGAGTTGTCATTACCCAGATTTATAATCTCGTATCCCGTTAAATCCAGACATCTCACAGTGCCATCTGCAATATCGTCAATGTATGTAAAGTCTCTCTTTTGTTTACCATCACCAAAAACAGGAATTGGTTTTCCAGTGTCAATGTTTTTTATAAACTTGAATATACTCATGTCTGGTCTGCCAGCAGGGCCATATACGGTAAAGTACCTTGGAATTATTATATCCAGCCCATAGAGGTAGTGATAACTGTAACACAGTGCCTCGGCTGCCTTTTTTGTTGCACCATAGGGTGCAAGGGGGGTATCAGTTCGCTGGGTCTCACTAAAGGGCATTTCATTGAAACCATAGAGGCTTGAGGTGGATGCAAGAACAAACTTCTTTACTCCCCTGTCTTTACAACATTCAAGCAGATTAATGGTACCCTTCACATTTGTATCAAGATAGACCCAGGGGTCCTGAACAGATGCCCTCACCCCGGCACGGGCTGCAAGGTTAATACATGCATCAAAATCATACTGGGAAAAGATCTTCTTTACAACCTCGTAATCAACAATGTCACCCTTAACAAAGATGAAATCACTGTATTCATAAAGCCGCTTCAATCGCCAGTTCTTTAAAGCAGGGTCATAATAGTCATTTATATCATCGATTCCCACAACCGTGTCCCCCCTCTGAAGAAGCATCTCAGCCACCTTGCTTGCTATAAAACCTGCCACTCCTGTAACAAAAATTACCACTTTACTGCCCTCCTTTCTGGAAAACAAAACCCATTGAATCAGCCGATTGTTCTGATTATGATATAATGATATTGCTTGTAGTTGCAAGTAAGCCTACTTGGAAAAGACTTCAAGGTAATGAAAAAGACTGTTTTGTTTATATCGATCCTTTTCTTTCTATTTTCTTCAGCAGCCTGGGCGGAAGAACAGAAGATTTATATAAATGGCCCTGTAATAGAAACCAAGGAAAAGAGCATATCGGTTAGCTTTAATATAGAGGTTTCACCCTCCTATAAAGAGGCCATCCGCTCGGAGCTGAAGAAGGAGTTTAATGTATTTGTAGACCTTTTCAGATACTGGAATATATGGCCCGATGAGTTTATTACCGGTAAAAAATACATCCGCACCCTCAGCATAGATCCTATAAAAAAGGAATACATAGGGAGTTCCTTTGATGGAGAGGTCTTTGTTTACAAACGATTCAAAAGCTTTGAAAGTATGCTCAAGTGGGTCCTTGATTTCAAGGATGCCTTTACAAAAGACTTTCAGGGGCTTGACCCGGGTAGTTATTATGTTAAAATCACCATCGAGTCAAAGAAGACCGGGATTCCGTCACTAATTACGGATATCTTTTTCCTCCTGCCCGTACATGAAATAAAACTTGAAAAGAGATCACCCTTTCTTTACTGGAATGGCAAAAATATAAGGACCAGGTAGTATGGGCAGCGCAGCGGTTATAAAGATACTTGTAATACTGCTTTTCAACTTCGCTATTATTGCGCTGCTAACACTGGGGTTTTTTGTCTTCAAGAGTCTCTTCAAGCTCTATATTGCCAAGAGGAACAAGGTAGTTGGTTATAAGTTTCGTACCAAGATCGTAGCCCTCTTTGTTACCATCACCCTTATCCCGTCGGTTCTGCTGTTTATCATGTCTTCGGGTGTTCTGTCTGCCTATATCGACAAGTGGTTCAGCCCTAACATCAAGGTTCCCATAGAAAATGCCATGTTTATTGCCCAGACCTTCTATGAAAAAGAAAAGGAAAAGGTTCTCACAGAGGGAAAGCGATTTCTCAAAGGATTACCCATATCAAAGGAGTTTAAGATTCGATGGCTGAAGGCACCCTCTGAGCAGGACAGCGAGACAATAAAGGCTGCCTTCAATGGTGTTGAGGGTGTAGAGGTAATTACATCATCAGACGGTGATATTATCAGGGCTGCTATTCCCGTAAAAAAGGCAGACAAGGTTAGAAGTGTGTTAATCGTTGAAGAGATTCTTCCAAAACAGTTTGTAATTCATGCCGAACAGATAAGGGAGGACTATGAAAACTTTATATCCCTTTACAAGTGGCGGATTCCCCTCAAGATAAACTACATTCTGGTAATGGGCTTTTTTACTCTTCTGATAGTCTTTGTTGCACTCTGGGTTTCATTGAAGATATCAAACTGGATTAGCGTACCAATACAGAAACTAGCACTGGCTACCGAGCAGGTTGCCAGGGGAGATCTAAATGTCAGGGTAGATATAGTTAGGGACGATGAGATAGGTATGCTGGTTAACTCCTTCAACAACATGATCAGGGAGTTAAAGGAGATTAAGGAGTCGCTGGAGAATGCCTATCTGGAGTCGGACCGCAGAAGGGTGTGTTTTGAAAACATTGTTGAAAACATAGACTCAGGGGTCGTTTCGGTAAATGAGGAGGGAAAGATTATCACCATTAACTCAACAGCCGCAAAAATATTAAATGTAACTCCCGAGGAGATAATTGATCAGGATTACGAAGTATTGTTTAAATATATTGAGTCTGATGAACTCAGAGAATATGTAAAAGGTATCAGACTCGATAGTTTTCTTAGCTCCTCAAAGCAATTCAGAGTGTCTATTGGTGGTCAACAGAAAATCCTGAAGGTCTTCATCTCTCACCTCAGAGACAGTAAGGGGAAATCCCTCGGGTTACTGGTAGTGTTTGAAGACATAACCGAGCTTCTGAAGGCCCAGCAGGCCCTTGCCTGGCAGGAGGTAGCCAAGCGCATGGCCCATGAAATAAAGAACCCCTTAACGCCCATCAAGCTTTCTGCCGAAAGGATCCTGAAGAAATGGAAGGGCAGGGATGACAACTTTGGAAAAGTGGTCGAAAATGCAACCAGAACCATTATCAAGGAGGTTGAACAGCTGCAGCAGATGGTAAACGAGTTCTCTAAATTAGGCCGGATGCCCCAGGTTAGAAGAACACAGACCAATGTAAAACAGATAATCGATGAGCTGAAACAGATCTATAAAGGCTTTGAGGAACGCATCAGTTTTGCAGTTGATAATTCCCTCCCTGCCGCAATGATAGATAGAGAACAACTAAAAAGGGCCCTTATGAATCTCATCGACAATGCCATTACAGCCACCTCTGACGGTGGAAGTATTGAGGTAAAGGTAGATTATAATAAGACAGACCAGGTGATAGAGTTCAGGGTTTCAGACACAGGAGTTGGAATCAGGGAAGAAGACAGGGATAAACTATTCCTGCCATACTTTTCAACCAAAAAGGAAGGCACCGGTCTGGGGCTTGCAATCGTGCATAAGATAGTGGCTGATCATAAGGGAACCATTGCGGTTGAAGACAATAAACCAAAAGGAGCGGTCTTTATCATAAAAATTCCGGTAAACAGTAAAGAGGCCTGATATGCAATACACCGTATTAGTAGTAGATGATGAAGAGGGTATAAGAGAGAGCCTGAAAGATATCTTGGAAGATGAGGGATACGAGGTTATAACTGCATCCAATGCTGAAGAGGCATTAAAGGCTGTCAATGATAATGCGCCCGACCTTGTATATCTTGACATCTGGCTTCCTGACAGGGATGGTATCGAGGTGCTTGAAGAGATTAAAGGCAGGGAACGTACAATGCCTGTAGTTATGATCTCTGGCCACGGCAGCATAGAGCTTGCTGTAAAGGCAACAAAGCTCGGTGCCTACGATTTTCTTGAAAAACCCCTTTCCCTGGACAGAGTACTGCTTACCGCTCAGAGGGCCATCGAAAGGGGCAACTTGGAGAAAAACTACAACATTCTTAAAAGCAAACTCTCCGATCGTTACCAGCTTGTTGGCCAGTCCGAGGCCATAAAGAGGCTCAAGGAAGAGATTGAGATGGTTTCAAAGACCAACAGTAGAGTGCTTATCACCGGTGAGAGTGGAACCGGTAAGGAGCTTGTTGCCCGTCTAATCCACGAATTAAGCCCCAGAAACACCCAGCCCTTTGTGGAGGTAAATTGCGCTGCCATTCCGCAGGAGCTAATAGAAAGTGAACTTTTTGGTCATGAAAAGGGCTCCTTTACGGGTGCCTATGAACGAAAAAAGGGCAAATTCGAGCTTGCCGACAGGGGTACACTCTTTCTTGATGAGATTGGTGATATGTCTTTGCTTACACAGGCCAAGGTTTTAAGGGTTTTAGAGACCCAGGAATTCCAGCGAGTGGGTGGCAGTAAGAATATTAAGGTAGATGTAAGAATTATTGCTGCTACCAACAAAAACCTGCCTGAAGAAGTAAAAAAAGGAAACTTCAGGGAAGACCTGTATTTCAGGTTGAATGTAATACCCATACATATACCACCGCTCAGGGAGCGTAAAGAGGACATCCCACTGCTTGTGGAGCATTTCCTGAAAACCATATCAGCAGAGTATGGAAGACCCAAGAAGGAGATAAAGGAAGAGGCCCTGCAGATACTGATGGAGCATGACTGGCCAGGTAATGTAAGGGAGCTTAAAAATGCCGTTGAACGACTTATCATAATGACTCCTTCTGAAGTGATCACTGCCAGAGACCTATCTATATACCAGAAGGGGGACAACAAGGATTACTTTTCATTCAAGACCCTTA
>JAADIE010000097.1 GCA_013151495.1 Nitrospirota bacterium
CTCTCCCAGTATTACAACCCTGCATTTTTTATCCACAAGCATATCCAGTGCCCCTTCTATTAGATCAAGTCCCTTCTGAGTTGTAAGCCTACCTATAAATGCAAACACCGGGATATTCCTGCCAGGGCTAAAACCCAGCTCTTTTAAAAGGGCAAGTTTACACAAACCCTTCCCCTTTAAATTCTCTTCTGAGTAACTACTGTAAAGGAAAGGATCGTTCTCAGGAGACCATACGGAGTAATCAATTCCATTTATAATTCCGTACAGGGCCTTTTTTCTTTTCCTCAATACTCCATGAAGACCAAAACCATACTCCTCCGACAGTATCTCCTCTGCGTATTTTCTGCTTACAGTGGTAATAACATCCGAAAACAGTATGCCACCTTTTAAGAAATTAACCTTTCCATAAAACTCTAAATACTCTGGTGTAAACATGCTATCGTCCAGATCAAGCAGATAAAGTGCCCTTCTGTCAAATATTCCCTGGTACCCAAGATTATGAATGGTCAGTACTGTGCGAATTTTTCTATAGTACTTATCATTCTGAAAGGAGTTTTTCAGGAATACAGACACAGGGGCTGTCTGCCAGTCGTGCAGATGAAGAACATCCGGGTTCAGGGAAAGCCTCTTTAGTGCAAGCAGGGCTGCCTTACAGAAGAAGGCAAATCTCAGGTCGTTGTCCTGATAATCACCGTTGTAACCATAGATTCCATCACGATAGAAAAGTTCTTTATTATAAATAAAATAAACCCTGCCCGACTTGAAAACCCTTACATTATAAACACCTTCACCCACACTTATATCAAAGTTCACCTCTGTTGACGAAATATCTCTCGCGCTTATCCCCTTATAATAGGGGAGCATCAGGTGAACATCAATTCCCTGTGCATAGAGTTCATCAAAAAGAGCCCTGGTAACATCGGCAAGACCTCCTGTCTTGCAATAGGGCACACACTCGGAAGCTATAAGGACGACCTTCATATTTCAACTTCTCTCATGTACCTTGCAGCCTCTTCAGGCGGTGTGGGGTTTATGTAAAAACCAGATCCCCATTCAAACCCTGCTATCTTGGTCAGCTTTGGCATTATCTCAATATGCCAGTGATAGTATTCATTTTCCTCAGAATTAAAAGGAGATGTATGTAAAATATAGTTATATGGAGGTACATCAAGCAGTTTATCCATCTGTTTGAGTACCCTCTGGAGGACCTCGGCAAGATAAGAAAAACCGCCGTTTTCAAGGGGCCTGTAATGGGATTCATGTTTTTTTGGTAATATCCATGTCTCAAAGGGTGCCCTGGGTGCATAAGGGGCAATAGCCACATAGTGCTCGTTTTCACAAACTATTCTTTTTTCCTCCTGGAGTTCCTGGTTTATTATGTCGCAAAAGATACATCTTTCCTTCATGTCGTAGTAGTGCCGGGCAGAATTTAGCTCCTCTCTCACAAGTTTGGGCACAATCGGCAGTGCTATCAGCTGGCTGTGGGTATGCTCGAGAGATGCACCAGCGGCCTCTCCTTCGTTTTTGAAGATAAGCACATATTTAAGCCTTGGATCCTTTTTTAAATCGGTGAGCCTGCTGTAGTATGCCCAGAGGACATTCTCCATGTCCTTTCTTGATATCGTGGAAAGGGAACTGAGATGGTCAGGAGTCTCTATAATTACCTCATGGGCACCAACACCACTCATTTTATCAAAAATACCCTCGCCCACTTTGGTAAGTTCACCATCTATCTGAAGGGCAGGAAATTTGTTTGGCACAACCCTTAGTGACCATTCAGAAGGATTGTCAGAACCCTCAGGTCTAATAGCCATGATCTCCTGAGGAGTGGTGTATTCATTGCCCGGACAAAAGGGGCAAAAGCCTGAAACCCTTCTTTTGTGCGAAGGTGATGCAAAATCCGAGGGTCTCTTGCCTCTCTCAACCGAAATAATAACCCATCTACCGACCACCGGGTCCTTTCTCAACTCTGGCATGCTTTCCTCCTTTGCTTATACCTACAGTGTAATCAACTCTAAAATATTTTACATCTTTTTATACATCACTTCAAAACTTTTTGATTTTTCAGGCCCTTCAGCCTGTTCATGGTATAAAAGAAGCTAAATAAGTTAAAATAGGTTAGTAAATCAGCTAACCCTGAGAGGAGTCCTCTTATGAAGATAAAGGCTATTGCCGGGTCTGAAGAAAAAGTAAAATCAGACCTTTTGATACTGCCTCTTTTTAAAGACAACAACAGCTATGGTGATCTCACCTCGTCAATAATTGGTATTGTAGAGGGCTTGATTAAAAAGGGTATCTTTAAGGCCGAACTTAATGAGGTCTACCCACTTACCACAACAGAAGCTCCCCATCCATTAATACTGCTTACTGGTCTTGGTGAGAGGGAAAAAATAAACGGCGACCGCCTGAGGCAGGCAGGGGGCTCTGCTGGTAGCTTTTGCAGACAGAAATCAATTAAATCCATTTCGCTGTCTACCGCCAATCTTAGGGAAACCGGTTTGCTGCCAGATACCTTTGTTGAGGGTTTTCTGTTGTCAACATACATGTTTGGCAAATACAAATCAGAAAATGGCTCCTACTGTCCTGAGCTGAAGATTCTCTCAAAAGACAGGGCCCTTAAAAGCAGACTCCCTGAGATTGAGGCACAAATACAGGCAGTATTTCTCTGTCGTGACCTTGTGAACACACCTTCAAACGACCTTACCCCGGATGCCTTTGCAAAGCAGGCACTAAAACTAAAATCCAGGAAGGTCTCTGTGAAGGTACTTACTGAAAAACAGATAGCCTCTGCCGGGATGGATGCCTACCTTGCCGTTGCAAAGGGCAGCAAAAATCCGCCCAGGTTTATTGAAATACGGTACAGAGGAGGCTCAAAGAAGTCAGTGGTCTTAATAGGCAAATCCATTACCTTCGACAGTGGGGGTATCTCTATAAAGCCCTCTTCTGGAATGGAAAAAATGAAATACGATATGGCCGGTGGCGCAGCAGTTATTGGAATTATCAAGGCTGCTGAACTTTTGAAGCTACCCGTTAATCTTATCGGTTTGCTACCTGCTGCTGAAAACATGCCTGGTGGCTCTGCCACAAGACCTGGCGATATAGTATCTACCATTTCTGGTAAAACCATTGAAATTGCAAACACCGATGCCGAGGGTAGACTAGCCTTGGCCGATGCCATCGAATATGCCAAGAGGTTCGACCCCGAGTTTATAATCGACATTGCCACCCTCACAGGTGCCTGTGCTATTGCCCTTGGTAACGAGGCAGCAGCCGCAATGAGCAACTCAGAGGAGCTGATCAAAGACATCGTGAAGGCCTCTGAGGCAACCGGTGAGAAGGTCTGGCCAATGCCACTTTATGAGGAGTACAGGGAATATCTAAAAAGTGAGGTGGCTGATATACGCAATGTTGGCACAGACAGGGCTGGCTCTCTGGTAACCGCCGGTTATTTCCTTAAGGAATTTGCTGAGGACATACCCTGGTTGCATATAGATATCGCATCCATTGCATGGACCGACAAAGACAGGCCCTATTGCCCAAAAGGGGCAACAGGTTTTGGCGTCAGGCTTGTTACCAGACTGTTAAGGAATCTATATCAGAAATGAGGTGGTATGCACTTATAGGACTGATTTTTCTAATCTTGTTTGTCCCCAAAGATGCCCTAGCCTGGGGACCACTGACACATCTTTATCTGGGCAACGAGATATTTAACTATGCTGCCCTGATTCCACCAAACCTTTTCGAGATTCTTTCCAGGTACAAAGATGATTTTCTATATGGAAACCTCATGGCCGATATCATCTTCGGGAAAAAGTACATCATGGAGTATAAAAACCCTCATTCCTGGGATGTGGCCTTTGAACTGATGGATTCAGTCAGTACAGATAGTGAAAAGGCCTTTGTTTATGGCTACATGAGCCATCTTGCTGCCGACACGGTAGCCCATGAGCAGTTCTCAAAAACCTACCTTAAGGCCCATACTATTTTAGAACTTAACTCAGACAGTATTGTTGGTCGAAAATACTGGCTAATGGCCATCTCCCTTAATAGAAGGCTAAAAAACAAGCATGATCATCTTCTGCAGTCAACACTGGAGTCGCCTTTCTTTTCCTTTAAGACAAACAAAAAGATCTTCAAGGGTATGATCTTTCTGAGTTTGTTTACCCCTAACAGGATGAACAGAATTATAGACAAGAGCCTTATATTTTCACCTTATCTACATTCTCGACAGATCAAAAAACTGCACAGGAAATCACTGGACCGGATTGTAGATCTGTTATGTAAAGGTGAATGTTCAAGGGTGCTTGGTAAAAGCGCTATCTACAATCCTCGAACGAGATAACCAGAACCAATATGAAGGGTGTCTTCGATAAAAAATCCTTTTTACCTGTTAACCAGGCCTTAGAAATCCTCTTAAGGCAACCTTACCGCAGGGTAAACACCGAGAGGGTTAGGATAGAAGAGGCCTACCAGAGGGTGCTTGCCGAGGATATCTTTTCGCCAGAAGACCTGCCCGGTTTCAACCGCTCCACCATGGATGGTTATGCGGTTTATGCTGAGGATACCTATGGCGCCTCTGATACAGCACCGGCTTACCTGAATGTGGTAGGGGAGATAACAATGGGTGAGGCACCAGATATCGTTCTATCCCGTGGTGAGGCTGCCCAGATACCCACCGGTGGAATGCTACCCAAAGGGGCCAATGCAGTGGTTATGTTCGAGCATACGAACCGGGTTGATGAGACCCTTTTAGAGGTTTACAGGCCTGTTGCAATGGGAGAAAACATTATAAGGGCTGATGAGGACATAAAAAAGGGCGAACTTGTACTAAAAACAGGCCACCTATTAAGGCCCCAGGATATCGGTGCCCTTGCAGGACTGGGGATAACCGAAATAGAGGTTTATAAAAGACCCATTGTTGCTATAATCTCAACAGGTGATGAAATCGTACCAGCATCAAGCCCTATCGCACCTGGGAAGGTAAGGGATATTAACTCCTTTAATCTTGATGGCCTACTCAGACAAAATGGGGCCATGGCGAAAAAGATGGGTATCATCAACGACGACCTTGACCTTCTTAAAAAGGTACTTAAGGAGGCATTCACACTGGCAGATATGGTCCTGATAACCGGTGGAAGTTCTGTGGGCGTGAGGGACTATACCTCCAGGCTTATTGATGAGCTTGGCACCCCGGGCATTCTGTTTCATGGTGTTGCAATTAAACCTGGTAAGCCAATTATTGCAGCTCTTGCCGATGGTAAACCCATATTTGGATTACCAGGGCATCCAGCAGCGGTAACCGTGAGTTTTGAAAGCTTCGTAAAACCGGTTCTGAAACTAATATCCGGACATAAAGACCCAGACCATAAAAGACAGCCCCTTATCAGGGCAATACTCACTCGGAACCTTTCATCATCCACCGGACGGGAAGATCATGTAAGGGTAAAGCTTGTTGAGGAAAATGGTACTCTCAAGGCCGTGCCAGTGCTTGGCAAGTCTGGCCTTATCAAGACCCTTGTCGAGGCTGATGGGTTAATTATAATACCCAGAGACTGTAACGGCTTATACGAGGGACAGGAAGTGGAGGTAATACCATTTCAATGAAGGAAGACAGTACTGAAAAACTGGAATGCTCACTTGAGGATTGCCCCTGGTGCGATACCACCGGTGATGTAGAAAAAAACCGCCGCACCTACTGGGGTATTGTTGGTTTGATAGTTGCTGTTTTGCTGATACTTCTTCTGGTTTCGATTATCTTAAAATAAATCATAAATTAAGGAGGCTCCTGTGATTGTAATACCTGCAATTGATCTTAAGGATGGAAAATGCGTTCGTCTCCTTCAGGGTAAGAAGGAACACTCTACCACCTATTCAGACGACCCTGTATCGGTCGCCCGCAGATGGGTCTCTATGGGTGCCAAGCTAATCCATATAGTTGACCTTGATGGGGCCTTCACAGGGAATCAGAAAAACCGCGACACTGTAAAGGCTATTCGTGAAGCAGTGGATGTGGACCTTGAACTTGGTGGTGGTATAAGGGATATGGATGGGGTGAGGGAATGGATCTCTCTTGGTATAAATCGTGTGATCCTTGGCACCGTTGCTGCCAAACATCCTGAGATAGTTAAGGAGGCTGCCCGGCGGTATCCAGGACAGATACTGGTCGGTATAGATGCAAAGGATGGTAAAGTGGCCATAAAGGGCTGGGAAGAGTTAACAGAACTGGATGCCCTGGAATTTGCCAGACAGATGGTCTCTTATGGTATCGCCGGAATCATCTATACCGACATATCAAGAGACGGCATGCTTACAGGCCCAAATCTGGAGGCAACCAAACGAATGGTTGAGGCAGTGGATATTCCCGTAATAGCCTCCGGTGGTATCTCCTCTATTGATGACATAAAAAGACTAAAAGAGATACCCGGGCTCTGGGGAGCTATAACAGGAAAGGCCCTATATACAGGCAAGATAGACCTGGTAGAGGCCATAAGGGTGGCCAGCGAATAAACCTCTCCTGGTTAATCAGGCAACCATGGAGGTCCAATATCAGTTTGTAATTTTACTACCTCAGGTTATAAAGGCCTCAAAACTGGTCCTTCATATTTTTTTCATTTTTATCTGGTAATTATATATAAAAACATTCGGGAGGTTTCATTTATGTCAGAGCATAACAGAAAGATAATACTGGCTGTTACAGCTGTTATAATAGCAGCAGGAATCTTTTTTTTCATAAATAAAAAGCAATCAGGCAAAGACACACAACAGTACACTCCACCCCCGGTACCAACGCAGCTGCTTACCCTCGATGCAAAAGAAAGGCAACTAAAAGACCTTTTAAGCAAAAACCCGGAAAATCGTGACCTACTATTTGAACTTGCCACCCTTTACTTTGATACAAAACGTTTCAGCGAGGCAATTCCCCTTTATAGAAAAATACTCAAAAACTACCCTAAGGACATGGATACACTGATCGATTTGGCCCTGGCCCTTCACTATACAAACAGTTCCGAAGAAGCAGCCCAGATACTTAAAAAAGCAACCTCCTATGAGCCAGATCACCAGAGGGCATGGCTTAGCCTGGGATTTGTTCTGGCTGCCTCTGGAAAAACAGAGGATGCAAGGGTACCACTTGAAAAGGCAATAGAGCTGGAACCAGATAATCCAGTGGGCAAAGAGGCCGCCAGGATACTTGGCATCATATCCAGGCGACCTTCCTGATACCTACACCTGCCCCCTTTGATTACGCATAAAGGTTGGAAGATCGTAGGGGTCGTCGTAGTTTAAAAGCTCAGAAGGCAACTCGGCTGATGGTGTTTTAATGCTCTTTGCAAGCACCCTCTCGGTAGAACTATAGTTTCTCCTTGGTCTTGGTGGTACAGAAAAGGCCTTTGGCTTGAATTTCTTTACCTCATCCACAACCACCTTTTCCTTCTTGGGTTCAAAACCGGTGGCTATCACAGTAACCCTGACCTCATCGGTCAGATCCGGATCTATTACTGCACCAAAGATAATATTGGCATCGTCATCAGCCGACTCATAAATAAGTTCTACTACAGTCTGCACATCGGTTATCGAAAGTTCCATACCACCTGTAATATTAATCAATATCCTTTTAGCTCCATCAATGGATGAATCTTCAAGCAATGGATTCTGTATTGCCTTCTTGGCAGCCATAGATGCACCATTGTCGCCAGAAGCAACCCCTACACCCATAACAGCCCTTCCGGCATTCTCCATTACGGTCTTAACATCTGCAAAGTCCAGGTTTATCAATCCTGTGGTAAGTATCAGGTCAGATATACCCTGCACCGCCTGCCTCAGTACATCGTTTGCAACAGCAAAGGACTTAAGAAGTGGTGTCCCCTTTTCCACAACCAGCATTATCCTGTCGTTTGGTATTACAATGAGGGTATCAACATGCTCACGCAGTTCCTTAATACCTTCCTCTGCATTTAGCTGTCTCTTTTTCCCCTCATAGAAGAATGGCTTAGTAACAATGGCTACTGTCAGGGCACCGAGTTCCTTGGCAATTGAGGCTACAACAGGAGCAGCACCTGTACCAGTGCCTCCACCCATACCTGCTGTGATAAACACCATATCAGAGCCTTTCAGATGCTCAGCAATCACATCACGATCATTTAGGGCCGCCTCTCTTCCGATAGCCGGATTAGAGCCAGCCCCCAGCCCCTTGGTCAATTCTGCACCTATCTGAATCTTTGTCGGAGCAAGCGAAGTCTCCAGCACCTGGGCATCGGTGTTAACCGCTATGAAGTCTATCCCCTGCAGGTTTGCACCAATCATGTTATTTACGGCATTTCCACCGCCTCCGCCCACACCTACAACTCTAATTTTGGCCTGTAATTCTCTGACTTCCTCGATTTCAAACATATGATACCCCCTTTTAAAAAATTATTTACCACCTATAAAACCCATAACCCAATCCTTCATCCTTTTAAGGATATTTCCAAATATATCACCATAACCTACAGGCTGCTGGACCTCATCAAGTCCATAAAGCAGAAGGCCCACACCTGTAGAGTATTTAGGATCATTAATCAGGTCCTCGAGACCTGAAACCCCCTTTGGTGATGCCATCCTGACAGGCATTCCCAGAACCGCCTCTGCAAGCTTCTGCATCCCCCTTAACTGGGATGCACCTCCTGTAAGTACCACCCCGTAGGCTGCCTTGTCGTAAACACCCGCCTCGGTGAGCTCCTTTTTTACAATCTCAAAAAGCTCCTCGCATCTTGGATTTATAATCTCTGTGATGTAACCTATTGGAATACTTTTTTGTTCACGACCTGCAACCATAATATCTACAGACTCTCTGCTTTCCATATCCAGCACTGCCACACCGTAACTCTTCTTGATTCTTTCAGCCTCATCTACCGGTAGCCTCAGGCCAATGGCAATATCGTTTGTAATATGGTTTCCTCCAATTGCCACAACTGAGGTATGCTGAAGCACCCCGTCTCTGTAAAAGGCAATATCCGTGGTACCACCTCCAATATCCACCAGCACAACACCCTCTTCTTTTTCAGACTCTGTCAGTGTGGCCAGTGCAGATGCCAGAGGCTCGAGCACTATATCCAGTACCTCAAGGCCAGCCTTTTCGCAACAGCGAACAAGGTTCTGTACTGCTGTAACCGATCCAGTAACTATCTGTACCCTTGCCTCAAGCCTTACACCAGACATGCCAAGGGGATTTGTAATTCCACCCTCGCCATCGATGGTGTATTCCACAGGTATAACATGAAGGACCTCACGATCAAGAGGCACATAAACTGCCTTGGCTGCATCAAGGGCCCTTTCAATATCTGCCTCTGAGACCTCGGCACCCTTGATCCCGGTAGCCCCAAAGCTTTCAAAGCTCTTAATATGCCCACCAGCAATGCCGACAAAGACCGATTTAATTGATACACCACAGGCAGCCTCAGCCTCTTTAATGGCCCTGTGGATAGACTCAACAGTGGATTCGATATTTACCACTATACCCTTTCTTAATCCTCTTGATTCGGCAGTCCCCAGCCCCAGGATATTCAGACCCTGCTCAGAGGCCTGTGCCACAAGGGCACAAACCTTGGTTGTGCCTACATCAAGACCTACCACCAGTGAATCACTCATTGAACAATCCTCTTAGAAGGTCTGATAATCACCCTCTTTTTGAACCTCAGATCAATGTACTCGATAGGGATCTTCTTGCTTTCAATCCTGTCTTTCAGACTGACTAAATGTTCAAGCTTTTCCCTGTAACGCCCCTTACCAACCTTTATCAAAAGCCCATCCACCTTAAGTGATATATCCTCTGGCCTGTGGGCTATAATCTCGACCTCTCTGTCGTTGAAATAATCGAAGCGTCTGACCGTCTGTGCAAGAATAAGTACCTGCTTGTATAAATAGGGATTTTCATCCTTAAGCTCCAAGATGGGCAGAAAGGAGGGCGACTGCTCAAGCCTTTCAAGAATCCGGCCTTCCCTGTCTACCAGGAATAGCCCCTTTTTCTTTCTGAGAATAGCTACAGGCCTTGCCTCCTTGACCTTTACAACAAGGGTATGAGGGAGTTCCTTTCGAATCAGTACCTTTTTGATCCAGGCAGACCTGAGAAGCTGTTTTTCAAGCAAAGCTGAATCAATATCAAGGAGGCTTACCCCATGTTTTATCTTCATAAGAGATACAACCTCCTCATCAGAAAGATGGGTATTTCCAATCACCACAAAACTCCTTAGTGAAAGTCTCTGTTTTATCTCTCCATACAGATAAAATAACGAGAAGATGACGACCGTCATTACGAGCACAGATGCAGCAAACCGTCTGAAGGCCCTGCTACCGTATAGCCCTTTGACAAGGGGAATCAGTCTGCTATGTCTTTTTGCCTTTTTCTTTTTATTTCTCATTTCGGCTCTGCTCCTTTATACTAAGCTCAAGTATCCTTTCGATCAGATCCTCAAAGCTGTATCCTGCAAGGGTTGCTATTTTGGGAAGCAGTGAGGTCTCGGTCGGTCATACCGGGTATGGTATTTACCTCAAGTACATATATCTGCCCCTCATCTGTTACAAGCAGATCCACCCTGGTTGCTCCACGACAACCAAGAGCCCTGTGGGCCGTAAGACCAGCGAATTTACATCGTTCATAAAGCTCCTCAGGAAGCTCAGGTGGTAGTATATATTCGGTACTACCAGGTGTATATTTGGCAATATAGTCATAGAATCTCCTTTTAGGCCTGACCTCAACTGCCCCAAGCACCTCGTCATCCAGAATACCAACCTGTATCTCCCTGGCCTTTATGTATTCCTCTACAATTACAGGCCAGCCATATCTTGATGCCTCTTTAATGGCTTCATGCAGTTGTTCCTTACTGTCTACAATGCTTACACCCACACTGGAGCCTTCTCTTGATGGCTTAACCACAACGGGCAAATCAAAATTTAGGTTATCAAGTCCTCCTTCGTCATAAATCACCCTGTAGCCGGGCACCTTCAGCCCACTCTGGCTAAACATCATCTTGGAAGCCACTTTGTCCATTGAAAGGGCCGAGGCAAGCACCCCCGAACCAGTATAGGGAATGCCCATTATCTCTAACATCCCCTGTATTGCACCGTTTTCACCCCATCCACCATGAAGCACCAAAAAGGCGATATCGATATCATGGTCCTTGATTTGCTCATATACCTTATGGCCTGCATCAATAAACAGGGCATTGTATCCTCTGGCCTTCAGTGCCCTGTATACTGCCTCTCCACTTTTCAGGGAAACCTCTCTTTCTGCTGAAACTCCACCAGCAATTACACCAATTTTTTTATCTTCCAGACCATTAATCATTTACTCGTACACCCCTTTGTCAGGATCCTTATCTCAGGCTCGAGTTCGATTGAAAAGATCCGTAGCACCCTTTCTCTAACCTCATCCATCAGGGCAATGAAGTCCTCAGCCCTTCCCTGCCCTTTATTTACAAAAAAGTTTGCATGCTTTGTGCTTACCTGTATATCACCTTTTGTTAATCCTTTACAGCCAGCCAGGTCTATTAATCGACCTGCAGACTCTCCTGGAGGGTTCTTGAAAACACACCCGGCAGATGGTTCATCCAACGGCTGGGTCTGCTTCTTTATATTTAAATACTCGATCATCTTTCTCTTTATCCTCTCAGGCTCTGTTACCTCCAACCTGAGCCTTGTAGAAAGAATCACATCACCCTCAAGCAGTCCGCCATCTCTGTATCCATAACTCAGGTCTTCCTTTTTAATCACCATTCTGGAGCCCTTTCTTAAAATATCAATCTCCTCAACCACATTCATGATCTCATAACCAAAGGCACCGGCATTACCAAAGACTGCTCCACCAAGGCTGCCTGGAATTCCAACAAGCCCCTCAAGCCCGCTGAGCCCCTGCTTCATTGCCAGGCTAACAAGGCCCTGTAATGCCACTCCAGATTCTGCATACACAACCACCGATGGTGCCTGCCCTAATATCTGGATGTTTTTTAAACCCCTTAACAGCAAAACAACACACTCTATACCACTGTCAGGCACAAGCAGGTTGCTACCTCCACCTAAAACAAAGAAATCCACAGAAGATTCCCTTAATCGCTTAACCACCTCGGTAGCTGTCTGAACATCCTCGGGAACCACCATATACCTGACCATGCCACCTATTTTCAGGGTGGTGTAGTCTTTGAGCAATTCCTGCTCCCTGATTTCGACATTCAAACCTTCAAGTATCTCTAAAAGATTCATCTCCCTATGTACCTGCTGACTCATCATCCCTCTTTTGAACAAGCTCCTCTGCTATCTTCCATACATCACCAGCCCCAAGGGTTATCATCAGGTCGCCTTCTTTAAGGATGTCTCGTAATTCACCTATAAGGGCCTCTCTATCCTGGTAATAACATACTGCCTTATGATGTTTTCTCATCTCATTGTAGAGGGCCTCTGAACTTACCCCCTCGATAGGTCTTTCTCCGGCCGGATATATATCAAGCAAATATAATCTGTCAGCCTTGTCAAAGGCAGTGACGAACTCTCCAAAGAGGTCTCTTGTCCTTGTGTATCGATGGGGCTGAAACACCACTACAGTTCTGCCGCTTACAACCCTGGAGATCGATTCAAGGGTGGCCCTGATCTCTGTAGGATGATGTCCATAGTCATCATAAATCCGGGCACCCTGGAATTGTCCTTTAAACTCAAAACGTCTCTGTATGCCCGAGAATTCCTTAAGGGCCTGTCTAATCTTTTCTACCTCTATAAAAAGCTCCCTGGATACCGTGATGGCTGCCAGGGCATTAAGCACATTATGCTCGCCAATCAGTGGTATGGAGAACTCGCCAAGGTCCTCTCCCTTATAGTTGACCAAAAAACGCATACCATATCCGCTAAACTCTACATTGTAGGCCCTGACATCGGCATAATCTGTAAAACCATAGGATATGGTCCTTCTATGCAGTTCCTCTTTTATATTTCTCAGATACAGGTTATCTGCACATACCACAGCCAGGCCATAAAAGGGTACCTTATCAAGAAACTCTCTGAAAGCAGCACAAAGGGCATCCATAGTCTTGAAATAGTCCATATGCTCACGATCTATGTTTGTTGCCACTGCAACTGTAGGTGATAGCTTCAGGAAAGAGCCATCGCTTTCATCTGCCTCGGCTATGAGGAACTCACCCTGCCCAAGCCTTACATTGGAGCCTGTTGCCTTTAACCTGCCACCTATTACCACTGTTGGGTCCATATCGGCATGAGAAAACACAGAGGCTATCAGGGAGGTGGTTGTTGTTTTACCATGGGCACCTGCAACCAGTACACTGTATTTCAGACGCCCCAACTCAGCGAGCATCTCTGCACGAGGTATAATGGGTATCCCTCTTTTTCGTGCCTCAACCACCTCAGGGTTGTCATCCTTTATTGCCGAGGAAATGACCACCACATGGGCGTTATCAACATTTTCAGCCCTGTGACCAATATAGACCTTAATACCAAGGGCCTCAAGCCGTTTTGTATTCTGTGAGGCCCTGATATCAGAACCTGTAACCTCATAGCCGAGATTGTGCAATACCTCGGCGATACCGCTCATTCCGATGCCACCAATTCCAACAAAATGTATTATCCTGTAGTTTTCAAACATCTAACACTCTCCTGTTTTAACGATGCTATTGAACCAACTATGTCGGCAATCTTTCTGGCAGCCTCTGGACGGCCAAAACCGAGGGCCTTTCTTTTCATCTCCTCCCTCTTTTGAGGATCATTAAAGAGCCTCAATATCTCCTCGGAAAGCCTCTTTCCATTAAGCTCTTTATCCAGTATCATTACTGCAGCCCCCATCTGCATTAGTTTTTCAGCATTTGCCCTTTGATGATCCTCTGCAGCATAAGGATAGGGCACCAGTATAGAGGGCTTGCCAGTAACACATATCTCTGCAAGTGCAGTGGCACCTGCTCGTGATATCACCAGATCTGCCACTGCGTAGGCCTCTGGCATCTGGTATATAAAGGGTGTTACAGTACCCTTAAAACCCATATCCTGATAGGCACCCCTTACAAATCGGTAATCAGATTCACCTGTCTGATGTAGAAACTGGACCTCCTCCTTTATACCCGTCAGGTAGGGTAGTGCCTCTACCATTGCCCTGTTTATCGAGCTGGCACCCCGGCTTCCACCAAAAACAAGCACAGTAAAGAGATCCTCCTTTAGTGAAAAGAGTCTTCTTGCAGCCTCAGGGCTACCCTTTGTAACCCTGTCTCTTACAGGATTACCGGTAAGGTGTACCTTATCTCTGGGGAAAAAGGCCATGCTTTCCTGATAGGTAATGCATATGGCATTAGCCATCCGGGCAAGGAATCTATTGGCCTTTCCGGGCACCGTGTTTTGCTCCATAATCAGCACCGGAATCGACTGTAGCCATGCAGCCACCACTGGTGCCACCGAGACATAACCACCTGTTCCAACAACTATCTGTGGTTCTGTCTCCTTCAGGATTCTATAGCTTTCACGAAGGCCCTTTATGAAACTAAAGAGGGCCTTTAACTTACCAGAAAGGCTTTTACCCACCAAAGCAGCACCACTTACAAACCTGATATTGTATCCCTCTCTGGGGACTACTCTGGCCTCTATTCCCCTGTCGGTGCCGATAAACAATATCTCTACCGATGGATCCCTTTTGACAAGCTCATCCGCAAGAGCCAGTCCAGGAAACAGATGCCCGCCGGTACCACCTCCTGCAATCACAACTCTCATCTCAGAGTTCTCCTTAGATTGAACTGTTTTCTTCTAAGCCTTACCCTTCTTTTTATGATCTGCTCCTTTGTTAACATCTCAAGTGGTTCGTCTTCTGATCTGGAAATCCTCAGTATCACACCAGCTGAGATGAAGTTTATTAACAGAGACGAACCACCATAACTTATAAAGGGAAGGGGTAATCCCTTTGTTGGTAAAAGCCCTGTAACCACTGCCACATTAATTATCATCTGGTAAACAATCATCAGCACCAGTCCAGTACAGAGATAATAGGAAAACCTCCCCTTTGTCCTTTCCGCTATCTTCATGCCACGGATGAACAGTAGCAAAAACATGGAAATAGTAAACAGGGCACCTAAAAGTCCAAGCTCCTCACCGATCAGAGAAAAGATAAAGTCTGTATTAACCTCTGGCAAAAAGTTAAGTTTCTGCATCCCCTCGCCCAGGCCTACCCCCTTTAATCCACCACTGCCAAGGGCTACAAAGGACTGAACAAGCTGAAAACCATCTCCATAGGGGTCCTGCCAGGGATCAAGAAAGGCAAAGATCCTCTTCAGCCTGTAGGGAGTCGTCAGCAGGTATACCAGAACCGGTGCAGTAGCCCCTGCAAGGGCCAGCAGGTATTTAATTGGCGCACCTGCCAGATAGATAAGGGTTATAGTAATAACCCCAAGGGTAAAGGCACCGCCGAAATCGGGCTGCATAAGCATTACCGCCTGAAACAGAAGCATTACACCTATAGGTTTCATAAAATCCTTGAATCGCCTCAGATCGTACTTACGATCTGAGAGATAACTTGCAAGATAGAGAATCATGGCAAATTTTACGAACTCACTTGGCTGAAAGGTGGAAGGCCAGAGTCTGAGCCACCTTTTTGCACCATTTATCTTTACGCCAAGCCCTGGTATAAAAACAGCCACCAGCAAAACAAAGGCAGCAGCTAAAAACAGGTAGGAAAGCCTGTTCAGTTTTTTCAGACTCATTCTGTAGAAGCTGAACATACCCATCAGGGCAATTAGCAGGGTTACCAGGTGTTTTTTCAGATACATGAACTGATACCCCCGACCCTCGTTAACCATGCTGCCACCACTTTTTGCAACAGGCATCACTGCGGTTGAGCTGTAAACCATCACCACACCAAGGACGGTCAGGGCAAAAAGGGCAAACAGAAAAAACCTGTCAGGGCTATTATGTTTAGCCGCTGTTGGTGTCATCTCATAAGTCTCCTTACCGCAGTTTTGAATACCTCTCCACGATGTTCATAGTTTTTAAACATATCAAAGCTTGCACAACCTGGCGACAGCAATACCGTATCCCCTGGCGATGCCAGAGAGGCTGCCTTCTTGACCGCCTGTTCCATATCAACTGCTTCCTCTATCTGGAACAGATCAGATAGCTCCTTTTTTATCTTTTCTCTGGCCTCACCAAGCGAGACCAGGGCCTTGATTCGATGGCGGAAGTTTCTCAGCACACTGAAATCGCCCCCTTTGTCCCTACCCCCAAGTATCAACACCACAGAGCCAGCAATTCCCTCAATCGATTTGACTGTAGCAGCAAGGTTTGTACCCTTGGAGTCGTTTATGTATGTAACACCCCCAAACTCTGCCACCATCTCCATCCGGTGTTCAAGCCCCCTGAAGTCCTTTAACACCGTGGCAATAGCAGAGAGATCACAACCGGCAAGGCTACAGATTGCGGTGGCAGCAAGGGCGTTTTCCAGGTTGTGTAATCCCCTCAAAGCCACCTCTTTGGCCTTCAAGACCCTCTCAGGGCCTGCCCCCCTGTCTACAACAATATCTTCCTTTAGCAAATAGGCACCCTGAATCTCGTGTTTTGTTGAAAAGAAGATTGCCCTTGCCCTTGAATCCTCGGCAAAGGCCCTTGTGATTGGGTCATCAAAATTAAGCACCATGTAATCCTCTTCGGTCTGATTTATAGATATATTTCTCTTTGCATCTATGTATTCCTTCATCCCCCTGTATCTATCCATGTGGTCTTCAGTGATATTAAGCACTGCTCCAATATGAGGGGCAAACTCTCTGATACTTTCAAGCTGAAAGGATGAGACCTCAACCACTATGTAATCGGTCTCGTTAAGGTGGTTGTTAGTTAAGGCATCAAGCAGTACATCACCCACTGCCTTTCCGATGTTTCCACCGGTAAGCACATTGTAACCTGCAGTCTTTAAGACCAGGTCCACCAGGGTTGTGGTTGTTGTTTTACCATTGGTACCTGTAATTGCTATCCATGGTATCTGATACTCCTTTACCATCAGGTAGGCAAGCTCTAATTCCCCTATTATCTCCAGGTTCTGCTTTAATGCCTTGACAACAGGCGCCTCAGTCCAGGGTACCCCAGGGCTTATAACCACCAGATCAAACTGCTTAATATCACAGTCATAAGGCAGAACCTCAATCCATTCTGGTATATTCTGGGGATTGGCCCTGTCTACCCCAAACACACGGGCATCGGCATACTGAAGCATTCTGGCTGCCGATAGTCCACTTCTTCCAAGGCCAACGACAAGTACCTTCAGGCCCTTTAGCCTTCTAAAATTAAGTGTTTTCTTTTTTGTATCCTCTACCATGCCTGTTAGCATTTCTGTTTTCTACCCATCACCGTAGCTTCAATGTAGATAAACTCAGTAAAGCCAGCAGTATTCCTACTATCCAGAATCTCACCACTGTTTTGGGTTCTGCCCATCCTTTTATTTCAAAATGATGGTGAATTGGTGCCATCTTAAAAAGCCTTTTACCCGTAAGCTTGTATGATGCAACCTGCAAGATTACGGAGATTGTCTCAACCACAAAGATACCACCAACAATGGCAAGAACTATCTCGTGTTTGGTAATAACAGCAAGGGTGCCAAGGGCACCACCAAGTCCGAGAGAACCCACATCGCCCATAAATACCTCGGCAGGATAGGCATTGTACCAGAGAAAACCAATAGCCGCACCGAAAATGGCTCCGCAGAAGATGGTGAGTTCACCGGTTTTGGGAAGATACAACACCTGAAGGTAATGGGCCAGTTTAATATGACCGGTTATGTATACAAGCACCGCATTAGCCAGTGCAGCAATAGCTACAAGCCCTATGGCCAGCCCATCGATACCATCTGTCAGATTAACTGCATTTGACGACCCTACAATCACAAACACTGCAAAGGGAATATAGAAGATACCGAGATTTATCAGGAGCTGCTTAAAGAATGGTACACTCAATTTCGTACTGTAAGGGTCGAGGGGGTTTTGATAAAGAAATACACTTATTCCCAGTGCAATCATTATCTGAAGGGCAAACTTATAACATGGCCTTAGGCCCTTGTGATTTTTTCTTGTGATCTTAAGATAATCATCAATAAATCCCACCATACCAAACCCAAAGGTTGCCAGAATCATTACCCAAACATAGGGATTGGTAAGGTCCATCCACAACAGCGCGGTAATTAGTATGCTTCCAAGGATCAAAACCCCACCCATGGTGGGTGTGCCCTGCTTTGAAATATGAGTTTTTGGGCCGTCCTCTCTTATCTGCTGAGTCAGACTGAGCCTTTTAAGCCAGGCAATAACATAAGGGGCAAATACAAATGTAAGTACTGCAGCCGTAATCACCGCCAGTGCGGTCCTGAAGGTAATATACCTGAATACATTAAAGGGAAAATAATGCTCATGCAAACTATATAAAAGCTGGTATAACATTACTCCTCCAGTATCCTTTCCAGTTTCATTCCTCTTGAGCCCTTGATCAGGACTGTATCACCGTCTTTAACAATACTATCTAATACCCTTCTCGCCTCTTCAGGTGTCTGAACAATAAAACACTGTTTATTACTCTTTGAGATCGATAAAAACTCCTCAGCTGCATATTCCATCATCTGCCCAACAGCCACAAGCACATCAACTGGCAATTCAGCTAACATCTGTCCTATCTTTCTATGAGCAGTCTCTTCATAGGCGCCAAGTTCAAGCATATCACCAAGTACGGCAATAGCCCTGTTTTTTCGCAAAGAAACCAGCTCCTTGATTGCCTCCTCCATGGAGGCCGGGTTGGCATTATAAAGGTCGCTAATTACAAGAGCCCCTCTGAACTGTCTGCGCTCTACCCGCATTGGTACCCCTTTGAATTCTGAAAGGGCCTTTACTATATAATCCTCTGATATGGAAAAAAGCATTGATACCGAGGCTGCTGCCAGGGCATTGTAAACATTAAACAATCCAAGCATGGGTAACTCGACCTCTACACCTGTGGTAGAACCACAATGTAACCTGAATGAAATACCGCTGTCGGTTCTCCTTATATCAGTAGCCCTTACATCGGCTGACCCAGAAATACCAAAGGTGACAACATCAACACCATTTTTCTTTATAAGTGGCACTTCTGGTCGTAACATATTGTCATCATTGTTCAGGATGAGCCTCTTAACAAAGCCGGCAATCTCAAGCTTGGTGTCTCTGACCGTTTCTAAAGAACCGAAACCAGCTAAATGACCAGGCCCTATGTTGGTAACAACCCCAATGTCTGGCCGTGCGATCTTGCATAGTTCATTAATATCGCCAGGCTGACTGGCGCCCATTTCAAGAACTGCTATTTCCTGACCGTCAAGCATCGATAGGTTTAGAGGAACTCCTATATGGTTGTTAAGATTGCCTCTACTGGTAAGCACCCTATAACGCATCTTCAGAACGGCTGAAATCATCTCCTTGGTGGTTGTTTTTCCATTTGTACCTGTCACTCCAATAACCGTTACATACCTGCTTAATCTGCGGTAACGGGCTATACCCTGAAGGGCCTTTAATGTATTGTTCACATGGATAACGCTCTTACCCTTTACAGGAATTGCTGGTGGGTAGCTTACCACCGCACCATTTGCCTTCTGAAGGGCATCATTAACAAAGTTGTGTCCATCAAAACGTTCTCCCCGTAATGCTATAAAAAGCTCACCCGGTTTTATGGTTCTCGAATCAATAGACAGACCGGTAAAGTGATCTGCTCCCCTGAGCAGGAGCCTTCCACCGGTGGCCTCGAGTATCTCTGTCAGTGTGTATTTAAGCCTTTCATCCATTACTGAAATGTCCTTTTAAGACGGTGTTTTATTGCCTGTCTTACCGTATTGCGATCATCAAAGGGAATCCTCTTTCCGTTTATCTCCTGGTAGTCCTCATGTCCTTTGCCTGCAACCACTAAAATGTCTCCTGGATTACAGAACTCTACCGCCCTGAATATGGCCTCTCTTCTATCAAGTACTACTGTGTAGTTGTCACTCCTGATGCCCTTAACAATATCCTCTACGATCAGCTGGGGCTTTTCTGTTCTTGGATTGTCGCTGGTTATGAAGACATAATCTGAAAGCCCTGACGCAATCTCACCCATAAGGGGTCTTTTACCCCTGTCTCTGTCGCCACCACAACCAAAAAGGGTGATAAGCCTTTTACCCCCCAATCCTCTAAGGGTCTCAAGAAGCTTTTCCAGGGCATCAGGTGTATGGGCATAATCAACCACCACAGTATAAGGCTGTCCCTCATTTATTATCTCCATCCTGCCCTCTGCAGGATTTAGACTTTCACAAAGAGCCAGTATATCCTTCAGGTCAAAACCAAGGGCAATCATACTACCTATTGCAGCAAGCATATTGTAGATATTCACAATCCCGAGCAACCTGCTTTTTACCCTGCTGTAAAAATGGCCCTGATAGTAGAGGCCGAACTCGGTCCCCCATGTGCCTGTACTGATGTCCACGGCGTAGAGGTCTGCTGATAAACTCAGCCCATATCCAATGATGTCTGTTTCCTTTTCCTTTAGCGAATCAAGCAGTCTGTTTCCGTAGCTGTCATCCATGTTAATCACAGCCCTCAAGGGATTTAATTCAAGAAACAACCTCTCCTTTGCCCTGAAATAAGAATCCATGTCGCCATGATAATCCAGATGATCCCTGCTTAGATTTGTAAAAACAGCCACATCAAAGTCCGAATACTCCACCCTCCGCTGATCAAGTGCATGAGAGGAAACCTCTGTAACCACATACTCCATGGAGGCCTCCCTCATCCTGTCAAGGAGGCGCTGAAACTGTATGGCAGTTGGTGTGGTAAGAGTAGCCTTCATCACGGTATCACCAATAATGTAGTTGATAGTGCCAATAAGACCCGTTTTTTTACCTAACAGCCTTAGCATCTGATATATAAGATAAGCAGTGGTGGTTTTACCATTTGTGCCGGTTATACCTACAAGTCCGAAACTACCTGAGGGATGACCATAAAAACGATCAGCCAGAAAGGCCATGGCATCATGTATGTCCTGTACCTTCACAAAGGTATAATCCCCTGAAGGTTTATGATTCTGCTCAGACACCACCACCCTGGCACCTCTTTTTATTGCATCGGGTATGTATCTATTGCCATCGGTTCTTGCTCCCTTAACAGCGAAAAACAGGCTATCAGGAACCACCTTCCTTGAGTCATCACATAGAGCACTTACAGGTCGATCCCTATCACCTGTTAAGGTTTCTACTCTGTAACCATCTAATAAATCACTCAGTATCATCAAGTCACCCTTTACCTTACTGGACATAACCTACAGGTGTTATATCTTCATCAAGGTTATATACAAGAATATGCTCTTTAAGATTGTCCTCCCTTGGTACCGATAGATAGGCAAGGGCCTTTTCGGCAATTTCCCTGAACACGGGTGCTGCCACATCTCCACCATAATAGGCATTCTTTGGATCCCATACCACCACAATAGCCACAAAGACAGGTCTTTCCACCGGTACCATACCAACAAAGGAGCTCACAAAATGACGATTTGTATATCTACCGGTTTTTGGATCAATCAGTTTTGTGGTGCCTGTTTTACCGGCCACTGTATTTCCATCAATGGCAGCCTTTGGTGCTGTGCCATCCCTGGATACCACTGCCTTGAATGCCTCTTTAAGCTGTATTGCCGTCTTTTCCGAAATCACCCTTTCACCCATGGTAGAGTTTATTACCCTTATGAGCTGTCCATCCTTGCTAAGTACTGCCTTCAGCACATGGGGCCTTACCCGATAACCACCATTGGCAACCACTGCATAGGCATTTAGCACCTGAATAGGGGTTACCATAACCTCATAACCAATGGCCATAGCAGCCAGTGTAGTGCCAGACCATCGGGATGGTGGTTTTACAATCCCTGGTGACTCACCCGTAAGATCAATTCCTGTTTTCTGACCAAAACCATACTTCTGGACATACCTAAAAAACCTATCAGGGCCAAGCTCGAGTGCAACCTTAACAGCCCCTACATTCGATGACTTCTGTATAATCTCTTTAAGGGTTAGTTTTCCATGCTTATGAGTATCCCGTATCTTCTTTCCAGCTACCTCAATTACACCACCAGAACAGTCCACCTTTGTTTTCAAAGTGGCTATACCTTCTTCCAGGGCTGCCGAGGCCATCACGATCTTGAAGGTAGAGCCTGGCTCATAAAGATCTGTTACTGCCCTGTTACGCCTGAAAGATGCTCTGTATGAACCTGGCTCGTTAGGGTCAAAGGTTGGTCTGTTGGCAAGCGCAAGTATCTCACCAGTGTAGGGATCCATCAGTATAACAGAGGCTGCCTCAGGAGAATGTTTCTTTACTACATCGTCAAGGGCCGATTCTACTATGGCCTGAAGCCCCTGATCTATGGTAAGAACTATGCTGTTACCTGTACTTTCAAGCTCACCACCTGTATATAAAAGATTACCCCTGGCATCCCTTTTAAGGTAGATCCTCTTGTTCAAACTGTTTTTCAAATCACCTATCAGTTCTTTATTATACACTCTTTCAACGCCTTCTTTCCCTCTGTTATCAAGGTCAACAAAGCCCAGCACATGAGCACCAACAAATCCCATTGGATAAAACCTCTTTGTGTCGGGAAGGATCCCTATTCCACCAAATCCAAAACGTTCGATCTTTTCGGCCACCCTGGGAGGAACCTTTCTTGCCAGCCAGACAAATCGTCTGTTCTGACGGATACTTCTTAGTATCTCTGCCTTGGGCCTTCCGATAAGGTCGGTCAGAGTTACAGCAACCTTTTCAGGCTTCTTTATTAACTTCGGATCACAATAAAGTGATGGCCTTTCCAGATTTATTGCAAGCTCCTTACCATTTCGGTCGTATATAACACCTCGACGAAATAAAACCCTTTTCCCTATGGTCCGCTGCAGCTTTGCAATACCTTTGTACCGATCGTGGTCTATAAGCATAATATCCACAAGTCTGAAAAGAATGATCAAAAAGGCTGCAAGGACCAGGGCCTTTACAAAGACCGTCCTACGTGTCATTAATTAACGCCTCTTCAGAAGTCGATTATTCTCTGGACTTAAGTCCAGTCCTATAGGGTGTTACGCCAGCAGATGGTCTGACATAAAAGACCTTCTGCCTGCTCGGATAAGTAAGGCCCAGATCGTTCTGTGCAACATACTTAACACGCATGGCAGATGTAATCTGAGCCTTCTTGGCAAGCAACTCCTGCTTGTCCTGGATGAGCTGGATCTTACGGTTTTGCAGCTTTCCAAGCTCATATTCCATGGCAACCACATTAGATCTGAGCCATATTATGAAAAAGATAAAAAGGGGAGGAAGGCATATAAGAATGAATTTAATGATAGCACCCAGAAAACCATTGCCTCCTCGCGAATGCCTCAAATCCTTTCACCTCCCCTTAGTTTTGCACTTCTTGCAGATGGATTATCTCTGATCTCCTCTTTAGTGGGTAAAAGGGGCTTTTTTGTTAACCTCTTTATCAATCCTTTTTTTTCTGTATCAACAAAAAATCTTTTTACTATCCTGTCTTCAAGGGAGTGATAGGAGATGACACAGAGCCTGCCCCCTTTTTTCAGCATCTCCAGTGAATTCTCAAGCCCTTTCTGCAACTCCTCAAGCTCATTGTTTACAGCAATACGAAGGGCCTGGAAGGTCTTGGTTGCAGGATGTATCCTTGTCCTTTTTCTTTTTATCCTTTGAACAACCTCTGCAAGCTGCCTGCATGAATAGATAGGCCCTTTCTTTCTTTCATCGATAATTGCCTTTGCTATAGGTCTTGCATACCGCTCTTCACCATACTCTCTGATAATCCTCTCGATCTTTTGTTGACTCCATCGGTTTACAATCTCCTCTGCTGTAAGCCTTTGTGTTTTATCCATCCTCATATCCAGCCGGGCATCAGAGTGAAAGCTGAATCCCCTTTCGGGGTCCTTTAATTGCTCCATTGATACACCAAGGTCCATAATTACTCCATCCACCTCCTGGATTCCTTTTTCCCTCAGGGCTCTTGCCATGCGGGAAAAGGATGTATGTAGTGTTAACAATCTGGGGTCTCTGAGGTCTCTCTCAACCCTCTCAAGCGCCTCCTGGTCTCGATCAATCCCGACAACCCGTCCCTCTGGCCCTAACCTGTTTAATATCTCACGTGTGTGCCCCCCGCTACCAAGGGTGGCATCCACATATACTCCATGGGGTTGCACATTGAGCAACTGGATCGTCTCAGCAAGCAATACTGGTTTATGCAACATCTACAGACCCAGTGATGCCAGCTCTGCCTCATAGGCCTCTCTATCAATATTTGAGATATCAACTGCCTTATCCCATTCATTCTTGTTCCAGAGCTCTATCTTGTCTATCTGCCCTACAACCACCACTTCACCTTCGATCTTTGCATCCTCCCTTAATGAAGAAGGGATAAGAAGCCTGCCCTGTTTATCAAGCTCACATTCCTGGGCAGATGCTATTACCCTTCGCATTAATAGCCTTACTGACTTGTGGTGTTGTGGCAGAGATCTGACCTTTTCCTCAAATCTCTGCCACTCTTCTATGGGGTAAAGGAGGAGGCACTTGTCAAACATTGCATTGGCTATATAAAGCTTATTACCATAGTTGCTTTGAAGGATGGCTCTGAAGGGTGCCGGGATCATTACCCTCCCTTTTGAATCTACTGAGTAGTAATATTTGCCAGAAAAACCCGGCATTCCTCCTCCCACATCTTACCACTAATTACCACTAATGATAATAAAAAATGCCCCCTCTGTCAAGGAAAATTTTTTTAAAAATCAATAACATCAATATATTGTGTATATTATTAAATAAAACTCAATATGTTGAGGTGCAAGGAAATCCCAAATGGTGGGAAAAAATTGCTGTTATGTCAGAAGTGGGTTACTGCCTGGTGGTAAATGGATGCTCCAGTGTACTTATAAGATCTGTATGAATTGGGATCAGATATAACTCATTCCTGAGTCTATAGTCTTTAAAATCCTTAAATAGTGCTGAAGCCCCTGAATTATATGGATAGATCTCCAAAGTACCGGTTAGTCTTCGTCCCTTTAGCCTGCCAAAAAAGACACCATCGAAACCATCGCCCTCTACCCTCAGGTCTTTTATAACTATACCCTCCCGGTCTATCCTGAAGCTACCCTTTATTGAGTAAACCCTGCTTGTAGGAAACCTTCCATTGTTTATATTAAGGTCCTTCATGCCAAGACCGGTTATCTCAACCAGCCCTACTCCTTTTATATCTCCCTCTGGTCTTTCAAGCCACAACCTCAACCTTGCAAAGCCCCTTTGAACCGCCCTGAACCTGGTACTAACTGGAATATCCGATATTTCAATTGGGTCTGTCTCTGCGTATATCCTGATCTCCTCAGGTGAAAAGGAGATAGCTGTCCTTAGATTTCCCCTGCCTACCGATGCACGGGCTGATAAATTAAAGGGCATCCTGATGAAACCGTAGGGATTTACTGAGCTTTCAAGATTTATAATTCGTAAAAGATCCTTTTGCTTATAATCAACCTCTAAATCATTGATTGAGACCCTGTAGGGGAACCCTCTTTTTATCTCACCAACTCTGATCTCAAGCGGTTGTAGTCTATCCCGTAAAGTGATGCCAAGCTTTTCATTAATCCACTTAGTGGGAATCAGGTGAAAGGCGATTAAAGGTGAAAGGAAAATAAATAACAAAACACCTATAACAAGACCCCTCATGGTCCCTAAAAAAGGGCTATCTGCCCTTTAAGCTCCACCCTTTCGGGCTCTTCAAAGATCCGTATCTTTCCATACTCTCCATCGTATCCTGGTCTGATCTGGACCCTGCCCTGACGCATCCGGTTTATTCCCTCGGCAATCGTTTCACCAGCTACTGTCTTTATATCCTCAATGGGTGCCTCAATAAGTATGTAAAACTCTGGTCCCAGTTCCGATACCATCTTCATATACATACCCTGGGTCTTTTTGGAAGATGGCCCAACAGCAAGGGCCTCTGCAATTACCTCCTGAAGGGGAATAAGGGATATGTAGGGTT
Source organism: Nitrospirota bacterium (assembly GCA_013151495.1). Classification (GTDB taxonomy): domain Bacteria; phylum Nitrospirota; class Thermodesulfovibrionia; order Thermodesulfovibrionales; family JdFR-85; genus JAADIE01. The sequence continues at coordinate 26,038 of JAADIE010000097.1, forward strand.
TGGCCCCATTGTGGCTTTCGCCATAGGCCCGGTCCGACAATTCATATACCCTGTGAGCCACCCCAATGGTGAGCTTTTTACCACAAACAGGGCACCGCCCACCATGCGCTGCCGTCTCCTCAGGCGACAGACAGACATTACAATTTCGGTGTCCATCATAATGATACTTGCCCTCTTCCGGGAAAAACTCGATAGTACCCTCAAAGCCCTCACCGGTCCGTATTGCTTTGTAAAGGCCATCATAACTCAAGGGGGCACTAATAAGATTTGCCTCTCTGCCTATCTTTACAGGTGAATGGGCATCGGAGTTTGAAACCAGCAGTACATTATCCAGTGACGAAAGCATCCAGTTCATGGGTGGATCTGAACTAAGGCCAGTCTCTATCGCGTAAATATGCTCGGTCAGCTCCTCAAAGCATTCCTGGAGGCTGTCGAAACCGGAGACAGCCCCAAAGACCGAGAAATGTGGCGTCCAGGCATGAGCCGGAATAATCAATGCCCTATCTGTAACATCCAGTGAAAGAGCAACAAGGGCCTTTGCATCCATACCAAGTATAGGACGACCATCAGAGGTGATGTTACCGATCTGGGCAAGCCTTGAATTAAAGACAGCCACATCTTCCAGTGTTGGCATCAGTATTACGATATGAATCTTCCTGGTCTTGCCCCCCTTACTGTAAATACAGCTTATCTCACAGGAGGGTACAAAATATACATCACTATCACAGGTCTCAGGCAGGATATCTGCCTTTTCAACAGGTCTGTATAGACCATTTTCAGCTATCTCCAGTGACTGCCTGAGCTCGCTAAACCATTCGGGATGGGTAAAATCCCCTGTGCCCATAAGCCTTATGCCCTTCAGACAGGCCCAGTAGGCTATTGTCTGAATGTTCATCTGCTGGCTGGTTGCCCTGGAGTATCTGGAATGGATATGCAGGTCTGCTATGTAGGTGTTACTTATGTCAATCGGTTGCATCTGTTTTCTCCTTTTTAAAAAATAACTCCTTCATTTTAGCATATACCTTTTTATAAATTTCAGGGCTGCTCTGATCTCCTCCTTTAGACTGCTGATATCATTTGATCTGACCCGATAATTAAGATAAAATGTCCCCCTTTCAGGAACCACGGCAATATGGCATAAGGCAGGGCCAAAGAGCCTCTGCAAATTGCTGCTAAACAGTTTATAAAGCCTACCCTGCTCTTTACTGAACAAGAGCCAGACCGTTTCGTCCCTGTACTCTATACTTTTTTTATCCAGACTGTTAATCCTTTCTCTGTCCGGGATAAATCTCTTTATTTCCCTGCCCCGTATCAGATGAATCTCCTCATCAATTGGCCCTTCCAGAAAAAACAGTATCTCCAGTCTATCATAGGCCCCACGGATAAAGGCTACAGGAAGATAAAGAAGGCTCTGTCTGGGTACAACCGTAAGGCTTGCAACCACATCCCTGAATCCCTTTATCCTGTAGCTTGCCCTGAAACCCACTGTGCCACCAAGCCAGGTATACTGTTTATCAATAGGGTGGAGGGCATCTTCCAGCAAAGAGGCTACCGATCTGATTATCTTTAGATTCCTCCTGCCACCCCAGTAAAAGGAAATGACCAGTATCAGGGAAAACAGTACTAAAGCGCCAAAGACCACCCCGCTACTCAGTGAACCTGACTGCACTAACTCCATGGTATGTAAGAAACCTCCTTGAAAGCTCATCGGTTATGCTCTTTTGAATCAACCAGGCCACAGGTACACATCCGGCACAGCCTGGAAGCCTTCTCTTAAAGTCTATGCCAACCACCAGTGTCTGGCTTTCCTGGACATAGTCAACAGATTTCACAATACCGAGCTCAAATACACTAAGGCCAGTTTCCGGGTCTTTAACCTCTTTCAGGATCCTGATTATCTCATCCCTTTCTGGCAGGTCATGCATTGTTAGTCCTATAGTATCGATTCGATAAACACAGATGCAATCTCTGATGTCTTCTCCCTTGGCGTAGGATGGTCTTCAAAAAAGGGCACCTCATATGTCTTTACTCCCTGAGCAGCATCAATAAGCCTCTGCATAAGTTCATCAGATACCCCTCCAAGCCCTGTCTTATTAAATACAATCAGGTCTATATCTATTGAAAGGGCCTTTAAATCGGTTATTATCATGATGCCCTCTTTCACCGAAAGCTCATCATGATTAAGTACAAGCACCCTGCGAGTAATCTCCCTGTCGGTGAACAAATCATATATTCTTCTGGAAAGCAACTCCTCCTCTGAAAGCTCTCTTAGCACAGGGTCGTCGTTAGCCTCAGTGGCCACCCCCTGAGGTATCGCCTCATCACCCTTTATGTTTACGATCTCCTGTCTCCTTTTCAGTATCTTCAGTCTTAACTCTTTAAGTTTTTCTATCCACCTCAGAGTTGTTGGTGCTAAAGAAGCAATCCTCAGGGTAAGCCCTGTAGGAGGCGTATCCACCACAATGTAATCAACCCTCTGTTTCCAGTTCTGCACTATTGTATCAAGGGCCCTCAAAACAGCATACTCTTCAAGCCCTGGTGAGTGTTTCAGCACATCAAACATATCCTCAAGGTTAATAATCTTCAGGTATTTGTAAGACTGTTTCATACTTTCGGTGGTATCCTTTAAAAACTCTTTCAGGTATTCGGTAGTATCTATCTCGTGTACCACAAGGTTGTCGGTTATCGCCATCTCTGAGCTCATTTGATTAAGCCCGAAGAAATCAAATATGTTATGGGCCGGATCAAGAGAGGCAAGATATACCTGGTTACCCTTTTTGGCCAGTTCATTGGCAAGACTTGCTGAAAGGGTTGTCTTGCCAACACCACCTTTGCCAAGAAACAGTATAAGTCTCTTCACCTTTATCCAAACTCCAGTATGCTAAACCACTGGGCAAACTGGTCGTCCAGGTTCTGAGCCCTGGAAAGCATTACCATAACCTCACGCTCCATATATGGAAGCAGTCGCAATCCCAGATACCCCGGCGGTGAAGGCATACCCGATAATGAACTCACCAGTACAAGTGCAAAGGCATTCTCCATTTCCTTCAGTTCAGCCTCAATAGCATCGGTGGCAGTGGATGCAAAGCCCTTGGCAACCAGAGAAAGAGTCCTTTTTATATCACCTATCAACTCCTTAGCCCTTTTCAATTTCCACTCCAGCAGGCACCTCTTTTTCCGGTCTGAAGAAGTCGTAGATCAGTAAAAAGTTCAGACAAAGCATCACAATTGTCATTAATGCAAGCACAACCGCCTGAGTTGCACTCTTTTGAAAGAAGGTGGGCACGGCAACAAACAGATACCACAGCATGGCAAGGGTAACCGTAATCCATAAAAACAGGGCAGGTACAAGGATATTAAGCCCCCTGACCTTCTGAACCCTTATGGCCCAGGCTGCAGCAGTCATCAATGCAATAGAGGCAAGCATCTGGTTTGCACCCCCAAAGGCTGGCCAGATAGTTGTCCATGCACCGCTCCAGGCAAGACCAATTCCAATCAGTGCAGGTACTGCCGAGGCTACCCATCGGTTTGTCAGAAATCTATAGGCCATTGGGGTAGAGGTCCTTATTGGTTCCAGTATCTCTGTAAAGGTATACCTGGCAAGTCGGTTAGTGGTATCGAGGGTGGTCATGGCAAAGGAGGCAACCCACATAGAGGCCAGTATGATCATGAAGTCCTTGGGCAGTTTTAATACCGTATGGGTTACCTCGGCATAGGATTTGGAAAATATGCCTATTGGGCCACCCACCGACTTGGCCGCAGCAATATAATTATTTGCAAAGGATGCACCACCTGCCTTCAGTACCTGAAGTTTTTCAGGAGATACAATGGAAAGCCCGTAGGCACTAATTACAACCACCACCAGGGTAGATAGAAATCCCTCGGTTAGCATTCCACCGTAGCCAATAAAAAGGCCATCTTTTTCATCAGATATCTGTTTTGAAGTGGTGCCAGAGGCCACGATCGAATGAAACCCTGACAATGAGCCACATGCAATAATCAAGGGGATGACAGGCCAGAAGGGGGTTGGTTTACCCGATACAACAGGTGCACTGTATACGGTAGTGGCCGGCACAGTAAGGCCCTTGAATGAAAGCACAACCGCAACACCACCTATTACAAGCCCTCCCACAAGCAACCAGGCATTCAGATAGTCCCTTGGCTGCAATAGTATGTTGACCGGTATAGATGAGGCAACAATGATATAAAAGAAAAACACCACAAGCCAGGCCTTATAGCTGGCATGAATTGGTATCTGTTTACCCAGGACTATAGACAGTATCAAAAGCCCTATACCCACAAGGGTGGCTGCTCTGAAGTCCATCCTTACCCTGTACAGCAAAACACCAAGCAATAGGGCAGAGCCGATCTTGAAGATATATGCCGTTGGCACCCCTGGTTGTTTTACATAGAGCTTGCCTAACACAGCACCAAAGGCAGCCACCACAAGGATAAGCACAAAGAAAATAAACCATGAAAAGGCATAGCCAGTACGCCTCTTAATTACCCTGCCGGCAATCCACTGTACAGAATGACCATCATACCTGACTGAGGACATCAGGGAAAGGTAATCATGTACTGCCCCAATAAAGATGTTTCCTATCCAGATCCACAACAAAGCAGGCAACCATCCCCAGGCGAGGGCAATTGCAGGTCCGATTATAGGGGCTGCACCGGCAACAGATGCAAAGTGATGACCAAAAAGGACATACCTGTTTGCCGGTACAAAATCCACACCATCATATAGTCTCTTTGATGGCACCTCCCGCTGGGGCTCACCAACAACCCTCTGTCTTAGATAGCCACCATAGCCTTTATAAAGGAAAAAATAGATCAGCAACCCACCAATCAATAACACCGTAGAGTTCATTTACCAACCCCCTGCTGTCCTTATGGTTATTCAGTATTATACATCTTTGATATCTTGCGTTCAATCTGGCTACAAATGCCATGAAGCATTCGCACCTCCCATGGTGCAAGGCCCGAGCGACCAAGCAGGTGTTTGAGGTTTCTCATGATTCTTGCCTCAAGGTCCTTATCGCCCCTTGGTATATAATCAAGTAATTTAAGGGTCTTTCTGATATGTCCAAAAAGGGCCTGAAGCTCCTTGTATGGAACAAGCTCGGGAAGCTCTGCCTTAAGCACTGTCCTTGAAAGCTCGTAGGCCACGATAAGCACTGCCTGCGCAAGATTCAGCGAAGGTGCCTCTTCCGAGGTTGGTATATAAATAAGAAAACCACACTCCTCAACCTCCTCATTCGTCAGGCCCCTGTCTTCCCTTCCAAATAGTATGGCCACCCTGTTTTTCTCAGCAGTCCTTCTAATTAGTTCTACCGCCTCCTGCACCGGGTATATGAGCCCACGTTTCTTACCTGTTCTACGGGAGGTACCCACCACAAGGGCCTTCTCCTGAAGGGCCTCCTGCAGTGTGTTATAAACTCTGGCCTCTTTAAGTAGATCAGTTGCGTGACAGGCAAGCCAGAAATCGTGTCCTTCTATGAAATTCTCAGGTGGGTTAACCAGCTCAAGATTGGAAAAGCCCATGTTTTTGATGGCACGAGCAGAGGCACCAATATTGCCAGGTTCACGGGGATTAACAAGTACAAAGTGTATATTTTCCATCCAATCTGCAGCCTTTTTCATGCAATCTATTATAAAAAAATCCCTATGATAAACGTCTTCTGTAGAGGATTAATCCGGTAACAAGATAAATCATGCCAAGCCCGAAGAGTCTTGCCACCTTTAGAGAAAGATCCTGTATCTCTGCACCCCGTATTAACATACTGATCCCCACATCCATGAACTGCTTCAGGGGCGAGACAATGGTCAGTCTTCTGAGCCATTCCGGAAGTGCCTCAGGTGGCACCCAGCCACCTGAAAGCAGGATCATTGGTGCAAATATAACCACTGCCAGCAGGCCAATCTGACTAAAACGTCTGGCTATAGAGGATATTATAAAGGCAAGACCGGTTGTTGAAAGACTGTAAAGCAGCGATAATACAATAAACCACCCAAGCCCACCCTTTAGAGGAAAACCCAGCCAGCCCTTAAGAACGAACATGAAACTCAGTGCTATAATCACTATCATAAACCCTGTTGAGGCCACAACCTTGAAAACAACAAGCCTCCACAGGCTAAGTGGAGAGATCCTTATCTGCTCAATGGTTCCGTATTCCTGTTCTCTTATAAAGACAGCCGCTGGTAGAATCATCCCAATCAATGTGATGACCATGAAAAACTCTATCAGTCCTTCATAGATGTCGTCCCTGGGTTCTGGATTGAAAAGAAGCCTGCTTTTTATGATCATACCCTGTGGAGGATCAAGGCCTATCTTCATTAATCTCTGCATCAAAAGATTTCTGTTATAATCGGCAACTACCCTGGCCAGATAGGCAGTACTAAGATAGGCTGATGAACTCTGGGTACCATCTACAAGTACCTGAACTGATGCGCCACCTCGATATAGCTGTTTGTGGAAATCAGAAGGTATATCCAGGGCAAGTACCACCCGGGAATCCTCAATCAAAGAGTCAATCTCTTTAGTGTTTGTCACATACAAAGGGGGCTTGAAGGCAGGGCTCTGGAGCTTTGAAATCAGCTGCCGGCTCTGGGATGACCTTGATTCATCATATACTGCAATTGCTATGTTCCTTGGAATAAGCTGAAAGCCCTTTGCTGCAAGCACGATATCAAGACTGAAGGCATAGATAACAAATATTAATAGCCCCTTGTCTCTGAGGATGTGTAATAGCTCCTTTTTTAGCAGTCTCCACATATCTCAGCCTTCCCTCTTTCTAAACAGCATTACAGAAACAGCAAAAATAAACAGGAAGTAAAAAATCAGCATAACCAGTTCAAAGGCCATCTCTGAAATAGTAAGCCTTTTAAGATAAACACCGTGAATTATCTTCAGAAAATACATGGTGGGGTACAGATGGGCCATCACCTTGCCTTCTGTACCCAGATTGGCAACGGGTATAAGAAGCCCTGAGTAAAGGAATGCTGGAATAACCGTTACAATCAGGGTTATTATCTGGGCTGAAACAACGGTTCGTGTGAGAGTTGATATAAACAGCCCGATTGAGACAGTGGCCATAACATAAAAAACCGCTGCAGGCAGAAGGTTAAGTAGATTGCCCTTCATAGGGATATGAAAAAGTATCTTGATAGTTAAAAGAACTACAAAGAAGTTCACCACTGATATCAATACATAGGGAATCAGCTTGCCGGCGAGAAACTCAAGCCTTCCAACGGGGGTACTGTAGATGTTGTAGATCGTGCCGAACTCCTTTTCCCTGGCTATGGAAATAGCAGCAAGCACAGCAGGATTTACAAGTAGCACAATTGCTATCAGGGCAGGCACAAGGGCAAAGCTGCTTTTTAAGGATTCATTAAAGAAATATCTATATCTTAGATTTACTGTGGCCCTGGGTATCTGGATGTTTTTTGCTGAAAACATCTCATTAAGTTTACGATAGCTCATATCCTCAACTATTGATTCAGCATATCCCCTGACGGTTATTGCCGTATAGGGGTAACCTCCGTCTATAAGCATCTGTAATTCTGCATAATGCTTCTTATAGAAGCCTTTCGTAAAATCAGGTGGTACAACAAGCACTGCCCTCACTTTGCCTGTACTGAGCAGCTTTTCAGCCTCTTTAGTATCAGAAAGCACATACTTTAGCTGAAAGTGCCTTGCAAGAAAACCATCAATCACCCTTTTGCTGAGGGCACTCTGGTCATAATCCACAACACCAAAAGGGATATTCTCGATATCAAGGCTTATACCGTAGCCAAAAACCACAAACATCACAAAGGGAACAAGGAAGGCAAGTATAAGAAACAGTCTGTTACGCAGGATTTCCTTGGCTTCCTTTTTTGCTATTTCAATGGTCCTTTTCATTGTCCTCTGAAAGCTTGTAGATAAAAACATCCTCCATGGGAGGAACAATCCGGCGGATATAATGGTATCCTATACGGTTTTGCTCCAGCAATCGTGCAATCCTGTCTTCATTAAGCCCCTTTTGCCACAGATGATAACGCCTGCCAAAGGGTACAGCAGATATACCCTCCCTTTTGAAAATATCCTCCTTTATTTCTACCGAAGGATAGACCTCATACACCTGTCCATGGGATTTAACAAATTCCTCCCTGAGCCTCTCAGGAGGAGAAAGGGCTATTACCCTTCCTTCGTTCATTATAGCTACCCGATCGCAGTAATCTGCCTCAACAAGGTTGTGAGTGGTTACGATTACAGTAATACATAACTGTCTGGAAAGCATTCGTATAAAATCCCAGAATAGCCCTCTTGCCAGAGGGTCCACACCAGATGTAGGCTCATCAAGTATCAGGATATCCGGTAGATGCAGGGTTGCACATCCAAGGGCAAGCCTCTGTTTCATGCCTCCTGGAAGTGATTTAACCTGGGTGTCGAGATATGCCTGAAGCTGGGAAAACTCCACAATCCACTCCAGTCTCCTCTTAAGAAGTGCTGGCTTAAGGCCATAGATATAGCCATAGAGCTCTATATTCTCTTTAACAGTCAGGTCATTGTAAAGGGAAAAGAGCTGGGACATATAACCTATCCTTTTCTTAAGCTCAGCAGAGCCTGGTTTCATGCCCATAAGCTCGACCCTGCCACTGTCTGGCCTTAAAAGGCCAACCATGCACTTAATCAGGGTGGTCTTGCCTGCTCCATTTGGTCCTAACAGTCCCAATACCTCACCCCGCTTTATCTGAAGACTAACATTATCAACTGCCTTGAACTGGCCAAAGGATTTACTGAGGCCCTGAATAATCAATTCACCTGAATCAGGGCATTGCCTGGCATCTGGTGGTAGTGATGGCTCTGGTACCGCCTCGGTTCGTTCAATAAGCATTCGGAAAAAGGCATCCTCCACTGTCTGGCCGTTCTCCATCAGTTCTTCAGGATGCCCCCTGTAAAGGGCCACTGCATTATGAAGAAACATCACAGCATGACACCTTTCAGCCTCATCCATGTAAGAGGTTCCGATTAAAATAGTAGTTTCTGAACTTAAAAGGTATTCATTCAGCATCTGCCAGAGCTGTCTCCTTGAAAGAGGATCTACACCTGTTGACGGTTCATCAAGTATAAGGACCTCTGGCTCAGACACAAGAGAGCAACATATACCAAGCTTTTGTTTCATACCACCTGAGAGGTCTCTGGCGAGTCTACGCCTGAATGGCTTAAGGGCTGTGGCCTCAAGGAGAAGTTCCTTTCTTTCTGCCAGCACCTCAGCGCGAACAGACTTCAATGAGGCAAAAAAATCTATATTTTCATCCACTGTAAGCTCCATGTAGAGATTCTGACCAATTCCCTGGGGCATAAAGCTAAGGCCCCTTTTCAGAAACTCAGGGTCTCTTCCTATCTCCCTGCCCCGATACCTGGCCTCGCCATCATAGCCCAGCACACCAGCACAGATTTTAAGTAGTGTGCTTTTACCAGCCCCATCCGGCCCGATAATGCCTGTGATCTCTGAACCCTTTATATCAAAATCGATATCCCTTAAGGCGGTATTTCTCTTGTATCTCTTGGAAAGGCCCCTCAGACTGAAGACGGTCTCGCTCATAGGGAGTTAACTTTTTGTTGGGATTTCTACATCCACTGGCATGCCCTTTTTCAACACACCAAGGGCCTCTTTCCTGTTTTCAGGGAAACATATCTTTGCCTCAAAGACCTGTTTAATCCTTTCCTGTTTTGACTGCACCTCTTTTGGCGTAAACTCTGCCCTGTCGGAAATATAGCAGATCTCGCCCATTACCGGCCTGTCTGGAAAGGCATCTGTGAATACCCTGACCCCTGTTCCCACCTTTACCCTGCCTAAAAGGGGCTCTGGTATAAATGTTTTAACATGAATGGATTCAGGCCTTATCATAATACCTATAACCCCACCAGCGCCCAGCACCTCGCCCGGTTCTGACACCCTCTTGAGAATCACTCCGTCTGTAGGTGCGGTAATCAGTGTGTAGGAAAGCCTGATTTTTGCACCGGAGAGCCTCTTTTTCAATGAGGCCAGTTTTTGTCTTAGCGAAGCAATCTCCTTCTCTTTTATCCTTATCCTTGTCCTCTCAATCCTGGCACCTTCCAATGCCACCTTTGCCTGTTCAACAGCCTCCACAGAGGCATCAAAATCTCCCTTTGCTGTAATGTAGGCAAGCCTGATGTCCTCGAATCGGTCCTCAGGGACTACACCCTTTTCGTAGAGGCTGCGGAAGCGCTCAAGCCGCTTTTTCTGCCTTTGAAGATTAGCCTTTGCCTGTTTCATCCTGACCATTGCAAGGTTGAGTGACTTTTCTGCGCCCTCTATTTTCTTCTGGATACTCTCCCTCAGATACCCGAGGGTCTCCTCCTGGGTATCTATACTCTTTTTAAGGGCCATTACAGTCTTTTCAATCTCCTCATACATGGCCTTTAGTTCCTGATCATCTATCTTTGCCACTGGTGCTCCCTTGTCTATGTACTGACCATCCGAGATATAAACCTCTTTCAGTCTACCGGGTATTCTTGAAGAAAGCACTATTTCGTCTGCCTCTACACGACCACTGATAAGCAACAATACATTATTATTTTTATCTAAATACCTGTTTAAGTATAGCAGTCCAGCAAGCCCACAAAGCACTATAAATAAAACAATATATATGTGCTTTCTTTTCATATTAGGATTATACTACAGTTACAATTTTTTGTTTTTATATCTTATTAATTTTCTACATTTTCAGGTATAATTATATATTTCATGCCAGGGTAGCTCAGCCGGCAGAGCAGCTGATTCGTAATCAGCAGGTCGTGGGTTCGAATCCCATCCCTGGCTCCAGAATCACTGTTTGAAGGGATTTAGGATATGGAAAAAAACAGGGCAGATCTGATTGTAAAGGCAAGATTTGTAATCACCTTTTCAGATGACGAAAAGGATGTAGTTGAAGACGGAGCTGTCATAATAAAAGACGGCAGGATTTTAGATATTCTAAAGATTAATGAAGCAGAAAGGCTGTATGATGCAGCCACCACAATAGAAGGTGAAAACCATGTGGTACTTCCGGGTTTTGTAAATACCCACACCCATGCGGCAATGGTTTACTTCAGAGGTATGGCCGATGATCTGCCGCTAAAGGTCTGGCTTGAAGAACATATATGGCCTGCAGAATCAAAGATGCTCAGTCCCGAATTCATCCGTGATGCTACCGAGCTTGCCTGTCTTGAAATGATAAAGGCAGGTGTGGTGCTTTTCAATGATATGTACTTTTACGAAGAGGCCTCTGCTGAGGTTATCAAAAAGGCTGGAATGCGTGCAGTACTTGGTGCAGGAGTGCTTGATTTCCCCACTTCAATAGCTCAAAATACCGATGAATATTTGCAAAAGGCCGAAACATTTATCAAACAATTCAGGGATGACCCACTGGTGGTACCGGCAATCTCACCTCATGCACCGTATACCTGCTCACCCGAGACATACAAGAGGGCGATTTCCATTGCAGAAAAGTACAGCGTACCTGTCCATACCCATCTTAGTGAAACCCAATGGGAGGTTGAGGAGATAAAGAAACTCTACGGTGCTACCCCTATTGAGCATCTTGAAAGGCACGGGCTACTCAGAGACTTTATGCTGGCAGCCCATGTAGTCTGGCCCACCGAGCAGGAAATGGATATACTTGCCAGAAGGGGTGTTTCAGTATCGCACTGTCTTGAAAGCAATCTTAAATTGGCCTCCGGGATTGCACCGGTTGTAAGAATGATGAAAAGAGGAGTCAGGGTTACCATTGGCACAGACGGTGCAGCAAGCAACAATGACCTTGATGTGCTTGGTGAACTCTCGGTGGTCTCAAAGATCCACAAGGCAATGGAAGGTGACCCAACTGTTTTAGATGCAAAAACCTCTCTTAAGATGGCAACAACCCTTGGTTATGAGGCCCTGGGGTTGGCAAATGTAGCTGGTAGACTTAAAAAGGGCATGGCAGCAGATCTTATTATGATAGACCTCAGGAAACCTCATCTCATGCCTCTGTATGATGTATTTTCGCACCTTGTGTATTCAGCCAAGTCCTCTGATGTCTCAACAGTGATAATAAACGGCAGGGTAATAATGAAGGACTATAAAGTATTAACAATAGATGAAGAGGAGGTCTATACCAGGGCCTCAAACTGGAAAAAAAGGATACAGGAGGCTTTTAATGGTTAAAAACGATCGTTGGATAAAGGAGATGGCCGCAAAGGGAATGATTGAGCCCTTTAATGATAAACAGGTGCGAGAGGGTGTTATCTCCTATGGAGTGAGTTCTTATGGTTATGACATGCGAATAAGCGATGAGTTCAAGATCTTCACAAATATCAATAGCACCATAGTCGATCCAAAGGGCTTTGATCCTAAAAGCTTTATAGATTTCAAGGGAGAGGTCTGCATAATACCACCAAATTCCTTTGTACTTGGCAGGTCTGTGGAGTATTTCCGTATTCCAAGGGATGTAATTGTCATATGTCTTGGGAAATCAACCTATGCCCGTTGTGGTCTTGTGGTTAATGTAACCCCCCTGGAGCCAGAATGGGAAGGACATGTTACAATCGAAATCTCCAACACCACACCATTGCCAGCTAAAATATACGCAAACGAGGGCATTGCACAACTGCTTTTCCTTGGAGCCCAGGAGGTATGCGAGACCTCCTATAAAGATAAAACAGGTAAGTATCAGGCCCAGAAGGGCATAACACTGCCAAAAATCTGATAACCAGGGAGGCCCCTTGCCAGCCAGAGATAGACTGATTTTGGCCCTTGATGTAAACGATGCCGACTATGCCCTTGAGCTTGTCGATAGATTCGGCCAGTGGGTAAACACCTTCAAGGTGGGGTTGGAGCTATTTGTTTCTTCAGGGCCAGAGGTTATAGAAAAAATCCATCAAAAGGGCAAAAAGGTATTTCTTGACCTGAAGCTACATGACATACCCAATACGGTTGCCAGAACCGCCCAGATGATTACCCGTATGCAGGTAGATATGTTCAATATACATGCCTCCGGTGGCATGGAGATGATGAAAAAGACAAGGGAAGCAGTGGTTGAGCTTTGCCTTAAAGAAAACCTCAAACGCCCAAAGATAATAGCAGTAACCGTACTTACCAGCATATCGCAGGAGGAGTTCAAGAAAGAGATGGGTTTTCAGCACAGTATAAAAACCCATGTTAAGCACCTTGCCTCCATGGCATACAAGGCCGGACTCGATGGTGTGGTTGCCTCTGGCCATGAGATTCAGGCAATCAGAGGGGTAACGGATGGAAACTTTATAATTATAACCCCGGGGATAAGACCCTCCTGGGCACCACCGGATGACCAGAAGCGTACCATGACACCCAAAGAGGCCATCCATAGCGGTGCAAACTACCTTGTTGTTGGAAGATCGGTTCTCAGGCAGCCCGAGCCTGAAAAGGCTATCGAGTTGATCTCGCTGGAGATTGTTACAGCACTATGATACTGCAAAAACAACAGATCCATCCCGACAGGGATAGCTTTTTAAACCTGATAAAAGCATCTGATAAGATAGAGTTTCCTCCCCTGTATGTGGAGTTACCCTATAAATCGCCCTTTTATGTCTACGAGGCCATTAAGGCCCCGGGTGCTATACTGCTTGAGAGCATAAAAGGCACAGAAAAGATAGCCCGGTTTTCCTTCATCACCACCGAGTCCTTTCTTGAGTTCAAGGTAAAGGACTCCACAATAGAGATAATCAAAGAAGGCAGGCGTTCAATCTCAAACAGACGGCCACTTACCCGTTTACGAGAGCTTCTTAGTGCCTATCCACAGAAAAAATCCAGGCAGTTACCGCCCTTTCAGGGCGGCCTTATCGGTCTGTTCAGCTACGACTTTGTCCACTACCTTGAAAGTCTTCCCCGCACTGCTGTAGATGACCTTCGAATACCAGATGCCCATTTTTATATGACCGACTCTGTCTTTGCATTCGACCATCTTCATAAGAAGGCCTATGCAATTGTATGTCCTGGGGCAAGAATGATCAGCTTTGGCTTCAATCTGCCCTTTGAAAACCTGTGTCTGTCAGACAGCGATTTTCTTGAAATCTACGACCAGGCAGAACAGAGGCTGTCAAAACTCACAGAGCTGTATAGCCAGGTCCCTTTCACAGAGCCCGAGCCCTTTATCCCACCCAAAAAGCAAAAAATTGACATAGTGCATGAACTTACCATGAATGACTACATGGATATGGTTAAAAAGGCAAAGGAGTACATAAGGGCAGGTGATATCTTTCAGGCAAACCTCTCCCAGAGGCTTCATGCGGAAATAGAGGATAAAAAATCCTGGACCCTTTACAGTATATTAAGAAGTATAAATCCATCACCCTTTGCCTGTTATGCTGATTTTGGTAGTTATAAAGTGGTTGGCTCCTCCCCTGAAAGGTTGATCAGGCTTGTTGGCAATGTAGCCGAAACCCGTCCCATAGCCGGAACCCGTCCAAGACGTGGCACCAAAAGAGAGGATGAGTTAATGCGTACTGAGCTACTGCTTAATGAAAAGGAAAGGGCAGAACATATTATGCTGATAGATCTTGAACGAAACGATCTTGGCAAGGTTTGCTCTTATGGCTCTGTGAGGGTGGATGAGCTGATGATTACCGAGGACTACTCTCATGTAATCCACATCGTATCAAATGTTCGTGGTGAGCTTGTTAATGGACGCGATGCCTTTAGCCTCGTACGTGCCACCTTTCCAGGGGGCACAATAACAGGGGTTCCAAAGGTCAGATGCATGGAGATAATAGATGAACTGGAGCCAACAGTAAGGGGCCCCTATACAGGCTCACTGGGGTATATCGGATTTAACGGAAACATGGATCTGAACATTGTAATCAGAACCTTTGTTATTAAAGACAATATCGCCTATGTGCAGGCCGGTGCTGGTATAGTGGCAGACTCGGATCCGGAAAGGGAGTATTTTGAAACCCTCAGGAAGGCAGAGGCCCTGCTAAGTACACTGGAGAGGCTTTAACCAAACAGGAACCACCGTTTCTTAGTCTTGGCATTATCAATGGATTTCTTTATCGAATCAAGTATTCCAAGGATTTCTTCTGTTTTTAAGGCCTCTTTTTCCATAAGGCTGTTGAGTCTGTCTATGGAGTCCCTTAGCTGATTTATGCTTTCCACAACCTCTCTTAGTCCATCCTGGCTGAAGGCCGCTGTAGATACTGCTGGCTGTTCTGTAAGAGGTTGCTTCTCAGGTACCTCCTCCGCAGCAGCCTTTGGAAAGGGCTCGACCTTCTCCTCTTGAGGCTGTTCGGTCATGGTAGCGACCTCTTGGGAATCCCTTGTTTCGATATCTATTTTGTGTTTCTTTGAGATATGCTTTAGCAGAAGCTTGACAATTGCCTCGAAGGTCTCTTTAACGCCTCTTCCTTCTGTGGCAACAGATTCGAAAAAGGGCACCCCCATCTTGTTCAAATGGGCATTTAGCTCGGTTAGTGACATTGCATTGTCTAAGTCTCTTTTGTTGTACTGTATAACCAGGGGAATATCATCAGGATTTATGTTGTTTGCAATCAGGTTTTCCCTCATATTCTCAAGGCTTTCAATGTTTTCCTGAAGTTTATCTCGCTGGGAGTCAGCCACAAAGACCACTGCATCAGCTCCCTTTAGAACCAGCCTTCTTGTGGCATTATATCTGACCTGGCCAGGTACAGTGTAAAGCTGGAACCTTATGGAAAAATCCTGGACCTTGCCAAGCTCTACTGGAAGAAAGTCAAAAAACAGTGTTCTGTCTGCCTCTGTTGAAAGCGAAAGGAGCTTGCCCCTTCTTTTAGGATCAAGTATTGAATGCAGGTACTGAAGATTGGTGGTCTTACCACTGAGGCCAGGACCATAATAAACTATCTTCAGGGTAATCTCTTTGGTAGCATAATTAAAAAGTGCCATAGGGACTCCTCTTTCAGATTATAACATATACACCGTTACGGTTTTTATACTTTACCTTATACATGGCCTCGTCTGCAAGCCTCAGGAGCTCTTCCTTTGAGCGTGCCGTTTCTGGATAACAGGCAACACCAAAACTGGCAGTAATACGGATATTCAGCCCCTCGCTCTTCAGGAAAGTTGCCTCAGCTACAGTCTTTCTGAGTCGCTCGGCAATCATGGCTGCATACTTCGATGAGGTCTGAGGAAGAACTATAACAAACTCGTCACCACCATAGCGGGCAACAATATCAACCGATCTCAGTCTGCTTAGCAGCAACTGGGCAAGCTCAGTTAGCAGCTTGCTTCCCACAAGATGACCATACCGGTCGTTTACATCCTTGAAATGGTCAATGTCCATAAAAATTAAAGACACCGATGTATTGTATCTGTTTGATCTTTCAACCTCTATATCCAGCGTACGATTCAGGTAGCGGGAGTTGAAAAGCTTTGTAAGATCATCTGTTATAACAAGCTCCTCCAGCTTAAGCTGTAACATCACCTTCTCCACAGCAACCGATAGCTGATCCTGTATCCTTGTTAGCATCAGCAGATCTTTTTTACTGAATTCACCCTTTCTTTTGTTTATCAGCTCCACAACCGCAATAACCGAATTCGTACCAGAAAGCGGAAATACCAGTACCGATTCAGACTTCATTATTCGGTGTATACGCTCTTCTGCCTTTGACCGAATATCATCCCTCACATCCTCAATTATTAATGGCCTTGCCTTTTCAGCAACCCATCCGGCTATGCCTTCTCCTATCTGAAGCCTGACATCCTGTAGTTCCTTTCTCTTTAAGGAAGCAAGGGTAAGTACCAGTTCGTCTGTCTCAAAATCCTTTACAAAAACCACCCAATTTCTGACATCAAATACCCCTTTCAGGGTCTTCATCATCTCCACAAATAGATTATAGATATCATGGCTCTGTCTCATTATAGAGGTTATATTCTTCTGGATCTCAAGAAGGGAATTCAGTTCCCTGATCTCCTCTTTTAAACGCTGTATCTCCTGGAGGGTCTCCTGCTGCTTCAGCAGTCGAAGGACCGCATTTTTTATCTCCTCCGGATTGCTATCAACTGTTTCTATCATCTCATCCTTTAAGTATAGAGGCTCCTTTGACTCGGCTTTGGTATAGACAACAAGTAGTGGGTATTGATCAAACCTTTTTTTTATCTTCCTGAAAAGCTGATAGTTTAGTATATCCCTCTTAACAACAAGCAGGCCTGGCTCAATCCTTTTGCTTATCAGTGAGGAAGGGGAGACCTTTGTAACTCTTCCAGGGGATAGGCTATCTAAGATTGCATAAAGGTTGTCTCTGCCTTTTGCATTGGTTATGTAAGCAATATCAGGCATTTATTCCACAGCACTTCTTGTATTTCTTGCCACTTCCACATGGGCAGGGCTCGTTTCTGCCCACCTTTTTCTTCTTTTTTACAGGCTTTTTGGGCTCCTGGCCATTGCCACGATTGTAAACCAGTTGCCTTTCCTGTTTTCTTGATATCTTTTCAGCCTCATCTTCGGTCTTTATCTGGACCTTGAATATACGGGTTAGTGTCTCCTGCTTTATCCTTTCCGACATCTCCATAAACATATCGTAAGCCTCACGTTTGTACTCAACCAGGGGGTCTTTCTGACCATAACCCCTGAGTCCTATACCCTCTTTCAGGTGGTCCATGGCAAGCAGGTGGTCTTTCCACTGGTTGTCCACCACCTGAAGGGTGATTATCCTTTCAAGATATCTCATCAGGTCAGAGCCGATCTCTTTTTCCTTCTCTTCGTAAAACTCTTTTAGCCTCTTTATAATCTCCTCTTTAAGGGCCTCCTGCCCCTTGAACTCCTCAAGCCCTTCTATCTTTACACCAAAGATACCGTACAGGTTGTTCGAAAGCTCTTCATACTCCCAGTACTCAGGATGCTGATCCTCAGGACAATACTCATAAACAAGTGCATCCACCACATCCTCAATCATCTCAAATATACGGTCTTTAAGGGAGTCTGCCGACAGGATCTCCTTCCTGAAACGGTATATCTCGGTTCTCTGTTTGTTCATTACATCATCATATTCAAGCAGGTGCTTACGAATCTCGAAGTTATGGGCCTCGACCCTGCGCTGTGCATTCTCTATCGCCCTGGTAACCATTCGGTTCTCAATAGGTACATCCTCATCCATTCCGAGCTTGTTCATAAGGCCTGAAATCCGGTCGGAACCAAAAATTCGCATCAGGTCATCCTCGAGTGACAGGTAAAACCTGGATGAGCCAGGATCTCCCTGACGTCCTGAACGACCCCTCAGCTGGTTGTCTATCCTTCTTGCTTCATGTCTTTCTGTGCCAATAATATGAAGACCTCCTGCCTCGATCACCTTCTGGCGGTCTCTCTCGCAGATCTCTTTGGCCTTTCTCAGGGCCTCAGCCTTTTCCTCCTCGGTGGGGTCCTTTTTGTCTTTCAGGAACTCCCTTGCAAGTCCCTCAGGATTGCCACCAAGTATGATATCGGTACCTCTACCTGCCATGTTTGTTGCTATTGTAACAGCGCCAGGACGGCCTGCCTGGGCAATTATCTCTGCCTCTTTTTCATGATACTTGGCATTCAGTACCGAGTGCTTTATACCCTTTTTCTTGAGCATCTTACTAAGTAGCTCTGATTTCTCTATGGATATGGTACCAACCAGCACCGGCTGGCCTCGCTTGTGACACTCCTCTATCTCCCTGATTACAGCCTTGAACTTGGCCCTTTCTGTCTTGTAGATTACATCCGGATGATCCACCCTTATCATGGGCTTGTTGGTTGGTACTACCACTACATCCAGGTTATATATCTTTGCAAACTCCTCTGCCTCGGTGTCTGCTGTACCGGTCATGCCAGCCAGTTTCTTGTACATCCTGAAGTAGTTCTGGAATGTGATGGTTGCAAGGGTCTGGTTTTCACTTTCTATCTTTACACCTTCTTTGGCCTCGATGGCCTGGTGTAAACCATCAGACCAGCGCCTGCCCGGCATCAGCCTACCTGTGAATTCATCAACAATAATCACCTTTCCATCCTTTACCACATAATCCACATCCCTTTTGAACAGGTGGTGAGCCTTAAGCCCCTGAAGCACATGATGAACCAAGTCTATATGGGCAGGGTCAAATAGATTGTCCACCCCGAGGAGTTTTTCAACCTTTATACTTCCCTCTTCGGTAAGGATAACGGTCTTTGCCTTTTCATCAATAGTAAAATCCACATCCTTTTTGAGCTTTGGGATTATCTTGTCTATTTTGTAGTACTTACCGACCGATTCCTCAGAGGGGCCTGAGATAATCAGAGGAGTTCTTGCCTCATCAATAAGGATGCTATCTACCTCGTCAACAATTGCATAGTTAAGCTCCCTCTGACAGTAGTCGTTTATATCATATTTCATATTGTCCCTTAGATAGTCGAAACCGAACTCGTTATTGGTTCCATAGGTGATATCTGCGTTATAGGCCTCTTTCCTGCTACAGGGCCTTAAATGCTCATACCTACGGTCGTCTGATTTATATGTTGGGTCATAGAGAAAAGACTCCTCATGCTGAATAACACCAACCGAAAGTCCAAGGTGATGATAAATAGGCCCCATCCACTGGGCATCCCTTTTTGCAAGATAGTCATTAACCGTAACCACATGCACCCCTTTTCCTTCAAGGGCGTTGAGGTAAACCGGCAGGGTGGCAACAAGGGTTTTTCCTTCACCGGTCTTCATCTCAGCAATCTTGCCCTCATGAAGCACTATGCCACCTATTAGCTGCACATCGAAGTGACGCATATTAAGCAGCCGTTTGGCAGTCTCCCTGACTACAGCAAAGGCCTCAAACAGCAGGTCATCCAGGGTTTCACCCTCCTGTAGCCGTTTCTTGAACTCCTCGGTCTTTCTGGCAAGCTCTGCATCACTTAAGGCAGCCACCTCTGGCTCAAGGGCATTTATCTTATGCACCATTGGCCAGAGACGCTTCAACTCACGCTCATTTTTTGTGCCAAAGACCTTTTTTAATATGGAAAGCATAATTTAATCTTAAATAAACCCCATGCTTTTATGCAAGGATTCAGGTCACAAAATCCGCTGAAATTGCCTCCAGAGAAACTCCTTTTTTACACCAGCATCTATAAAATCCCATGGAAGTATCTCATCAAATGTACGCCTCCGGAAAAGGTAAAAATCCGGATTGAGTCCGTGGCTCTGCATGGTCTGCTGCCACCTGGAGGGCTCAGCTTTCGAATAGGTTAATAACCTTATAAGGCGTCTGTCACCCCTTGCAAGCACACCCTGAAGATAGGCATATTTCACCACATCATGAAGCACATTAACACTACGCTCTGTTTTAAAGGCATCCTTTATTATCTTCAGTCGTCTCTTGGCCGTAGATGCCTCAACCATTGGAAGCCATTGAAAGGGCGTAAAAGGTTTTGGAACAAAGGTACTTATGCTGAGGGTAATACGCCCCCTGGAAGATGTACGACGGATCTTTTTAACCAGATTAACAATCTCCATAATATCCTCATCTGTCTCCGTTGGCAGCCCGATCATGAAATAAAGCCGTAAGACCTCGATACCCTCAGACAGTATGCGCTCTGATATTCTGAGGATATCCTCTTCCTTTATTTTTTTATTAATAATATCTCTGAGTCTCTGCGAGCCTGCCTCCGGGGCAATGGAAATGCTCCTTTTACCCTTCAGAAGGCAAAGCAGCTCCTCTGTGCGCCTGTTTGCCCTTACAGAGGTAATCGAAAAACTAACATCCTCTCGCTGGAGGGCCTCTTTTATATATCTATAATCCGACAGGGAAGGTCCAATAAGCCCTACCCTCAGGCCTCGTTTTTTTGCCTTGTCAATCTGGGCCTTCAGGCTCTCAAACTCCCTTTGCCTTGGTGGATTATATATATGCCCTGCCAAACAGAACCTGCAGCTATGCACACAGCCTCGCATGGCCTCAATCAGCATCATATCAGCAAATTCTGTATTGTGGGTTGTAATCACATGCTCAACCGCCCTGTCTATATCATCAAGGGTCATTTTCGTGATTATTTCGGGTGCCTCTCTTATTGCCCTTCGTTTTCTGATGGTACCATCTTCGTTGTATTCGATCTCATAAAAGGATGGAACATAAAAGCCCTGTTTTGATGCAATCTCTTTAAGAAACTCTTCCCTGTCAGCTGCTTTTTTGAAGATATCAACCATATCAAGAAGTCCTGGTTCAGCCTCTCCAACATAAACCAGATCAAACATATCGGCAAGAGGTTCGGGATTAAAGGAGGCGCACACCCCTCCAAGAAGTAAAATAGGATCGGTTGCATCTCTTTGCTTTGTCAGTAGCGGTATTCTCGAAAGTCTTAGTATTTCTGGAATATGAAGATAATCATTTTCAAAGGATACAGAAAATGCAACAATATCGAACTCCTTAAGGGGCCTTTTAGATTCATACGAAAAAAGCACAGAGTTGGTTCTTTCATATTCCCTGAGGTCTTCCCTGTCGGGCAGGAAGGACCTTTCACAAACCACATCAGCCCGGCTATTAAGCAATCCGTAAACGCCCTGAAAACCAAGGTTGGACATACCAATATGGTAGGTATTTGGATAGACAAGACAGATATTCAGTCTGCCACCCGGGTCCTTGTAAACACAACCCTGCTCTGCCCGAAGAAGCTCGTCAATCTTTTTTATTAGCCTCCTGCTAATCACGAAACTATTATAACAGTTGCCACTACATGATAAGACTTTAATTTTACTTAAAAAAGCCCTGTTGTGATATGATAAATAGTTAAAACGGAGCCAGGCACAATGAAGAAAAGGATTAAACCAATTTCTCTCAAAAAGGTTAAACGCTATTCGGTTAAAGGCCGAAAGAGCAAGGTCGATGCCTCCTGCCTGGGTACACCCCTTTCAAAGGACAGTACCATCGAGGATTTCATATCATCACTGCCGGATGTACTTGCAGCAAAAGACCTGAAAGAGGTTGTTCAGGCGATTGTAAAGGCAAGAAAGCAGGACAAACAGGTGGTTTTAGCAATGGGTGCACACCCTATAAAGGTTGGTCTGTCACCAATAATTATAGATCTAATGAATAGCGGAATTATTACCGCTATAGCAACCAATGGTGCAGCCATTGTTCATGACTTCGAAATAGCCTATGCAGGACATACCTCAGAGGATGTTGCCGAAAGCATAGTGAATGGTTCCTTTGGGATGGCTAAAGAGACTGCCCAGCTTCTTAACAGGGCGATCAAGCAGGGGGCTAAAAAATCAAAGGGAATTGGTTACTCGGTAGGAGAGTTAATCGCAAAGGGAAGAGGCTTTGCGAATCGTCAATTAAGCATTTTCTACAATGCCTATAAACTACAGATTCCTGCAACAGTACATGTAGCCATTGGGACTGATATTATTCATATGCACCCTGAGTGCGATGGTTCAGCAGTGGGTAAGGCAAGCCATCTGGATTTTCGTCTTTTTACATCGGTAATCTCCGAACTGGATGGTGGTGTTTTTATAAATTTAGGTTCTGCTGTATTGATACCAGAGGTATTTCTAAAGGCTATTACCCTTTCGAGAAACCTTGGCAACAGGGTACAGAACATTACCACCGTTACAATGGACTTCATGCGACACTACAGACCAGCGGTAAATGTAGTTCACAGGCCAACCCTTTCGGGAGGTAGAGGCTACTACCTTGTAGGACATCACGAAATAATGTTTCCGCTGCTTGCTGCGGCAGTAAAGAATTCACTTTAGGGAGGCTTAATGAAAAGGCTTATCGAGGAATCTCAGCAATATCTTATGAATACCTATTCAAGGTTTCCTGTGGTCTTCCGTAAGGGTCGTGGTTGTGTTTTGTATGCAGAGGACGGCAAGGAGTATCTGGATTTTGTTGCAGGGATTGCCGTTAATGTACTTGGTCATTGTCACCCGCGGGTGGTGGTAGCTCTGCAGAAACAGGCCCAGCGTTTAATCCATGTTTCAAACCTCTATCATATAGAGCCGCAAATCCGGCTTGCAAAACTACTTGTTCAGAATAGCTTTGCCGACAGAGTATTCTTCTGCAACTCCGGAGCCGAGGCAAACGAGGCAGCCATCAAGCTTGCAAGAAAGTACGCAAAGGAGCATCTCGGAGAAAACAGATACGAGATAATCACCGCATACAACTCCTTTCATGGCCGTACCCTTGCTGCCCTGACCGCTACAGCCCAGGAGAAATTCCATAAGGGTTTCGAACCACTGGTTCCAGGCTTCAAATATATACCTTACAACGATATAGAGGCCCTTGAAAAGGCCATTACTCCAAAGACCTGTGCCGTGCTGCTTGAGCCTATTCAGGGTGAAGGAGGGGTCCGGATACCTGATAAGGACTATCTGAAAAATGTAAGGGAAATCTGTACATCCTCTGGTATACTCCTGATACTTGATGAGGTTCAGACCGGCATGGGAAGAACGGGTAAGCTCTTTGCTTACGAGCATTTTGGGATTGAGCCCGATATAATAACCCTTGCCAAGGGGCTTGGAGGTGGGGTCCCAATTGGTGCGGTGCTTGCCACAGAGAAGGTCTCGGCCTCCTTTACACCTGGCACCCATGCATCCACCTTTGGTGGCAACCCCCTTGTAACCCAGACAGCCCTTGCTACTATGGAAACCATTCTTGAGGACAACATACTGCTTAATGAATGCAGAAGACTGGGAAATTACTTTATCAACAAACTCAATAAACTGAAGGAGGCATTTCCTGATATAGTCGTGGATGTAAGAGGAATGGGGCTTATGATAGGTGTTGAGCTTTCTCGCCCTTGCGCCCAGATCGTCAAGGCATGCTTTGAAAGAGGCATACTTATAAACTGTACTGCAGAAAATGTCCTCCGTTTCACACCACCCCTTATTGTTACAGAACAGGAGATAGACAGGGTGGTTGAAACCCTTGAGGACATTCTTGGGAGGCTATCATGAAAAGGGATTTCTTGAGATTATGGGATTTCACATCAGAGGAGATTATATCCTTAATAAAAAGGGCAATTGATCTGAAAAAAGGTGTAGATGCGTCAAGTTGTCCGCTCATCGGAAAGAGCATTGGTCTGCTTTTTGAGAAGCCATCAACTCGAACAAGGGTATCCTTTGAGGTTGGTATCTATCAGCTTGGAGCCCAGCCCCTTTATATGCGACCAGATGAGATTCAGCTTGGCAGAGGTGAAACCATAGCAGATACAGCCAGAGTTCTGTCAAGATATCTAAATGGTATAGTGATAAGGACCTTTGAGCATACCAGGCTTGAGGAATTTGCCTCAGCAGCGACCATCCCTGTGATAAATGGCCTGAGTGACTCTCATCACCCCTGTCAGGCACTGGCAGACATGATGACTATTTACGAAAAAAAGGGCCGTATTGAGGGCATTAGGGTCTCATATATTGGAGATGGAAACAATGTAGCCAACTCGCTTGTGGAGGCATGCGGCAGGCTTGGTTTTACACTGACTATTGCCACACCAGAGGGCTACGAGCCTGATGCCGATGTGCTGGATACCGCCCGTTCAGGTTCTGGAGAGATTATCCTCCTTCGGGACCCTAAAGAGGCAGCTGCCATGGCAGATGTTATATACACGGATGTATGGGTGAGTATGGGTGAAGAACAGGAGGCTGAAAAGAAGAAAAAGAGGTTTGAGAAATATCAACTCAACTCCTCATTGCTTGCCTGTTCAAAGCCTGATGCCATTGTAATGCACTGTCTGCCAGCCCATCGTGGCGAGGAGATAACAGATGAAGTCCTTGATGGACCAAACAGCGTGGTCTTTGACCAGGCAGAAAACAGACTTCATGCTCAAAAGGCACTCCTTGAGATGCTTATTAAATAGTTTCTTTTATGCCAGAAAGCCTGAACATAATTCCCCTTGGCGGTGTAGAAGAGATAGGTCTTAACTCTACTGCTATCTGCTGCGGTGATGACCTGATTGTTATTGACGCGGGTCTTATGTTCCCTGAAGAGGATATGCCAGGGGTGGATTTTGTTATTCCTGATTTTTCCTTTATCCTTGAAAATAAAGACCGATTCAGGGCATTGATACTGACCCATGGACATGAGGACCACACAGGAGGGGTACCCTATTTATTAAAAGAGATAGGTGGGAATATCCCTGTCTATGGCACACCTCTTACGCTTGGTCTTTTAAGGGACAAGCTAAGGGAACATGGCGTTACGGCAGAGCTTATCACCGTCAGACCAAGAGACAGAATAAAAATCGGGTGCTTTGAGATAGAATTTATCCGCGTAACCCATAGTATAGTTGATGGTGTTGGGCTTGCAATCAAGACCCCCTTTGGTTATGTTGTGCATACAGGCGATTTCAAGCTCGACCCAACCCCAGTAGATGGTGAACTGCTTGATTTCAACCGATTCTCCTACTATGGGGATACAGGAACACTTTTACTACTTTCAGACAGCACCAATGCCGAAAAGGGCGGCTTTACCTACTCGGAAAAGGAAGTTAGAAGGGCCCTGGAATCTATATTCTCTTCAGCAACAGGCAGAATAATAATCGCCACCTTTGCATCTAACATTCACAGGATTCAACAGATTGTGGATGTGAGTCTCAAGTATGGAAGAAAGGTATCCCTCTGTGGTAAGAGCATAGTCTCAAATGCTCAGATAGCCCTTGAACTTGGTTATCTTAAGATGCCACAGGGTACATGGCTTACCCTGCCGCAGATAATGAACCTGCCAGACAATCAGATAGTAATCATAACAACAGGTAGCCAGGGAGAGCCCATGAGTGTATTGTCGAGAATAGCCACCGATGAACACAAGGACATTAAGATAAAACCAAACGACACAGTTGTGCTTTCAGCCAAGATGATACCGGGCAATGAAAGGGCCATAGGTAAAATCATAAACCATCTTTTTAAAAGGGGCGCAAATGTTATCTATGAAAAGGTCTCTGAGGTGCATGTTTCTGGACATGCCTCAAAGGAAGAACTAAAGCTCATGCTAAACCTCGTTCGGCCGAAATACTTTATGCCAATTCATGGCGAATACAGACACCTTGCCTATCATGCAATGCTTGCACGAAAACTGAATATCCGAGAGGAAAACATCTTTATTATGCAAAATGGAGAAGTCCTGACAATAGATGAAAAGGGGGCCAGAAAAAGCGGCCGTGTTCATGCAGGAAGGGTTTTTATAGATGGTAAGGGTGATATTGAGGATGTGGTACTCAGAGACCGTCGGCGTCTGGCTCATGATGGTATTGTACTTGTTATTCTGGGGATGGAAAAGCCGGGCAAGATAGTTTCAGGCCCGGACATAATCTCAAAAGGCTTTGTACTTGAAGACAGGGCCACCGACATCATCAACGAAGCTAAGACCTTTTTGCTTGAAAGTATAACCGGTCTTGATGCGGAAATACTGGAGGATTCATCATTACTTAAGGCCCGGATACGCAATTTATTAAAGAAATTTATTTATAAAAAGATGAACAGAAGACCCATGATTGTGCCGATAATATTTGAAATTTAGGAGCTTTTGTTTTAAAATTAATTGCTAATCATGATTGGTAGAAACAAAAAAAATATATTCCTGCTTTTTATTTTATCATTATCGATAATTACATCACTAATATCCTGTGTTGAACTAAAAAAATCACGCCCTATTAAACCTATCAAGGAGTATGAACGACTGATTACTGGCAGGTTAGATGCCGACTATGTAGGCACAAAGGCCTGTCTTGCTGCCTGCCATGAGCATGATGAAATCAGGAAGGCCTTTGATGCAAGCACAATGGGTGCACAGCTTAAAAGAGACTCTGGCATGCCCCTGGTCGACTGTGAATCATGTCATGGGCCTGGCAGTCTGGCCATTAAAGGAATAACCAAGGAGCTGGTAGAAGCAAATCTTAAAAAGGGTATAAAAACCAAATGTAATTACAAGACATTAATAGATATTAAAAGCTTACCTGCTCCTGCAAAAAGCCTAATATGTCTTAAATGTCATACGGCAAATGCAACCTTTAATCTTCACGAATGGAATGGTGGAATACATGCCATTAACGATGTTACATGTATCGACTGTCATAATATTCATAAGGGACCAGACCTGAAGGTAAAACCACGAGAAATCGCAAATATGTGTTTTAAATGTCATGAAGATATTAAGGCCTACTATTTCATGCCAAGTCGTCATCCTGTTTTCCAGGAAAAGGTGTTTTGTACAGACTGTCATGATCCTCATGGAACAACCACAGAACATCTATTGAGAAAACCCACTGTAAGACAAACCTGCACACAGTGTCATGGAGATAAAGAGGGCCCCTTTTTATATGAACACGGTGATCTTACAGAAGAATGCACCACCTGTCATCTTCCCCATGGCTCGCCTAACAATAACCTGCTGAAGTTGAGGGAGCCATTTCTTTGTTTTCAATGTCACGAAGGGCATGTTATCAATACCCTGGACGGTAGTACTATAAGTCTTGAGGAGAAACGATATCTTTTCTCAAAATGTACAGACTGTCATAGCATGATACACGGTACGGATATACCTTCTCCATCAGGTAAAGGGAGGTTTATCCAATGATTCGTTACCTGTTCTCTACTATCTCATTTCTCCTCGTATGTGCCTTTTCTGTCGACACTATTGCAGTAGAATTAAAGTTACCAACCTATAAATCCCATTATACTTACAATCTTGGAGTTCAAACCTTCCATCTTTCAGGCAATCAAAAGGTTATTGTTAGG
>JAADIE010000087.1 GCA_013151495.1 Nitrospirota bacterium
TACCCGTCTCCGCACTGCCCCCCCCTTTTTTATGTTGATTGCTTACCTTCTGAAGTTCAGCTTTGCCATCAGTTGCTCCTGGGTTACCTGCATGCCACTTGATATGCCCATCCTTGACAAATCAAGATCAAGTAACATAACTACAGTATAAACACTAACAAAAACAGTAAAAATCTCAATGCCTGCCTGAACAGAAAAGTTGTGCTCCGTGTCTGTATCCCATAAAGTGAAAGGACTCTGACCAGGAAAAACAAACTCAGGAGAGATGGAGTGTATTAAAGGAGAAGCAGTGCTGACAATAAAAGAATCAATACCAAGAAGATTGCCAGCCTTATCATAACGAAATTGCCTGACATCACCCCCGGATGTGACTGCCTTTGAAAGCCTCCCGGTGCTGTCGTAAATATAGTCTACCCTCTCAGCACCAGAAATATTGAATAAAACTAATAAAAAGAAAATAGATACAATAAATACCCTGAAATAGTTCCGCCCCCAGAACAATTCCTGCTCTCCCTCCTGTTGCCTTTTTCCCCCTGAAAAACTTTCAAAGCATCTTACAGGATATTTTCTTTGTTTTCAAATTAAAAATAATAATAAAATTATAATAGAAACGAATACTTATTGTTTTTATTATAAAAAATGAACCTTTCTTGACTTTTTATCCCCTCTGAGGTTATTTTTAATACCTATGGCAAGGGATTTTAAAGACACTTTAAATCTACCAAAGACCGACTTCCCCATGAAGGCAAACCTCACAAGGCGTGAGCCTGAGATGCTTGCCTTCTGGCAGGAAAAGGAGATCTATAAAAAGATCCAGGAAAAAAACAGAGGCTTTCAGAGTTTTATACTGCACGATGGGTGGGCCACCCTATGCAAACGGCCATATCCATATGGGCCATGCCCTCAACAAGGTATTAAAAGACATAATCGTCAAGTACAAAAGCATGAAGGGCTTTTATTCACCCTATGTGCCTGGCTGGGACTGCCACGGCCTACCCATTGAACACCAGGTTGACAAAAAACTTGGTAGTAAAAAATATGAAACACCTCTTATTGAAAAAAGACGGCTCTGTCGGGAGTATGCAAGCAGATTTATAGATATTCAGCGTGAAGAGTTTAAACGTCTTGGCGTGCTGGGTGATTGGGAAAAGCCCTATATCACCATGAGCTATGATTACGAGGCTGCTATTGCCGAGGCCTTTCTGGATATAGTAAAAAAGGGTTATGTTTACAAGGGTAAGAAACCTGTTCACTGGTGCCCAACCTGCGTAACAGCCCTGGCCGAGGCAGAGGTTGAGTATGCAGAGAAGGTCTCTCCTTCCATATTTGTACGGTTCAAAGTTTTAATCGAGGATGCCAAAAGACTTGTTGGAGAGGACAATCTCTACTTCGTTATCTGGACAACCACACCCTGGACACTGCCTGCTAACCTTGCCCTTGCTGTACATCCAGAGGTCAAGTACTCGGCAGTAAAGACAGATGATGCCGTCTACATTGTTGCCGAGCCATTAAGGGCAAGGCTTGAGGAGCAAATAGGATTAAAGGGTGAGGTAATTAAGGAGTTCAATGGCGCAAGGCTTGAGGGCACAAGAGCAAAGCATCCCTTTATAGACAGGGTCTCAGTGGTTGTAACAGGTGATTTTGTTACAACCGAGGATGGTACTGGTGTAGTACATATTGCACCAGGGCATGGTGAGGATGACTATCTGATCGGACTAAAGCATGGCCTTGATATATATGCCCCTGTTGATGACAGAGGAAGATTTGTAATTGATGATATCAACCTGAAGGGCGAATTTGTTTTTAAGGCCAACGAAAGGATTATAGAGCATCTCAAGCACTCAGGTGCACTGCTTGGTGCATCAGAAATAGAGCACTCTTACCCGCACTGCTGGAGGTGTAAGAAACCCGTTATCTTCAGGGCAACAGAGCAGTGGTTTATATCGGTAGAGGAGAAGGACTTAAGAAAACGTTGCCTTGAACAGATAGACCGGGTGCAGTGGATACCACGCTGGGGCCGCGAAAGAATCTATTCTATGATGACCGGTAGGCCCGACTGGTGTATCTCGCGTCAGAGGGCGTGGGGTGTGCCAATAACAATTATTTCCTGTACTAAATGTGGAGAGCCGGTATTGGATGACCAGGTATTTCAAAGAGTGGTTGATTCCTTCAGACAAAAGGGGGCTGATGCCTGGTTTGAAACCCCTGTAGAGAAGTACCTTGGAGGCTCATACAGCTGTAATAAATGTGGTGGTACAGAGTTTAAAAAAGAGACCGATATTCTGGATGTATGGTTCGACTCTGGAGTAAGCCATCTTGCTGTGCTTGTGCAGGATGAACGCCTCAGCTGGCCTGCCCAGATGTATTTAGAGGGAAGTGATCAGCACAGGGGTTGGTTCCAGAGTTCATTGATTACCTCTGTTGCTTTAAAAGACCGTAGCCCTTACGACATAGTGCTTACCCATGGCTTTGTGGTTGACGGTAAGGGTAAGAAGATGTCAAAAAGCCTCGGCAATGTTATTTCCCCCTCAGATATCATCAAACAGCATGGAGCAGAAATACTGAGGCTATGGGCATCGGCAGAAGACTACAGAGATGATATCAGGCTTTCCAAAGAGATTCTCAGCAGATTGATAGAGGCTTACAGGAAGATACGTAATACCTGCAGATTTTTACTCGGAAACATTGATGATTTTGATTATAAGGATTATTCATCTGATCTGCTTGAGATAGACCGCTGGGCAATGAGCCGGCTTCAGAGGCTTTGCCGTTTGGTAACAAAGGCCTATGAAAATTACGACTTCCACGAGGTGTTTCACCGTATATATCAATTCTGCATAGTGGATATGAGTTCATTTTACTTAGACATTCTTAAAGACAGGTTATATACATTCAAGAGAGACTCTGTTGAAAGAAGGGCTGCCCAGTGGACATTGTATCAGATACTTCATACCCTTACCCGGTTGATGGCACCTGTTGTATCTTTTACTGCAGAGGAGATCTGGCAGTTTATGAAGGTAAAGGATCAGGAGAGTGTTTTTCTAAGTGATTTTCCTGAGGTTAAAGAGGAGTTTATAGATGATGAGCTTGAAAATCGCTGGAAGGGACTCATAGAGATAAGGGATCTGGTCAATAAGGCCCTTGAGGAAAAGAGGGTTGAAAAACTCATAGGCAACTCTCTTGAGGCAAAGGTATTGCTTTATGCTGATGGCGAAAATAGTGATTTACTTAAGGAGTATAAAGATTTCCTGCCAACCCTTTTTATAGTTTCTCAGGTTGAGTTGAAGGATTATTCAGAAAGAACCGCTGATGCCTTTGAGGTGGAAGAATTGAAAGGGGTGGCTGTAAAGGTGGTTCATGCAGACGGACAGAAATGTCAGCGGTGCTGGAACTGGTCTGAGACGGTTGGAACATTTGATGATGAGCCAGAGGTTTGTGACCGTTGCTACAAAGTACTGAAGGCATAGAAGGTGAATAGTTGCGTAGAGGTATTGTATTTCCCTTTTTGATTGCCACCATAGTTTTAATACTGGATCAACTAACCAAATATGTTATAAGTACCTACCTTAAAACCTACGAAAGTATCAGAGTGCTTCCGTTTTTTCAGATCGTGCATGTAAGGAATAAAGGGGCTGCCTTTGGAATGTTTCAGAACCTTGGAAACACGGTTTTTATTGGTATCTCTTTAGTTGCAATAATTATAGTAGTAGTAATGATTATAAAAAGCAAGGACGATCGGATAGCCTTTTCTTTGATACTTGGTGGTGCCTTAGGAAACCTGGCTGACAGACTTATCAGGGGTTATGTGGTAGATTTTCTTGATTTTTATGCCGGGCAATACCACTGGCCT
This sequence comes from Nitrospirota bacterium, assembly GCA_013151495.1. Lineage (GTDB taxonomy): Bacteria > Nitrospirota > Thermodesulfovibrionia > Thermodesulfovibrionales > JdFR-85 > JAADIE01. The sequence continues at coordinate 3,851 of JAADIE010000087.1, forward strand.
GCCTTTAATATTGCTGACTCTGCCCTAACAGTAGGAATAGTGTTACTTTTTATAGGAGCCTTTTACAAGGAGTTTTATAAATTGAAAAGCAGGAAATGAAGGTCCTTTTTCATGTTCCAAAGGAAAACCGTTACTCCATAAATGCACTTGTAGCAGCAGCCGAGAAGTTTTTTATTATAAATAAAGTAGAAGTATATTTTACTTCCAACACCAGGGAAACCCTTAATACACTGAAAACACTTACCAATAATGGGCCTGTCCTTCTGGTGCTATCCTTTTTCAGCACCCAGTACTGGGATATAGAGGAACTTACTAAAGAAGTAAAGAGTTTAAAGAAAGATGTAAGGATTGTTGCTGGCGGTCCACATCCCACAGGCGATCCGGTAAGCACTTTAAAAGCAGGGGTAGATTATGTTGTAAGAGGCGAGGGCGAGAGGGTTTTCCTTGAGCTTTTACAGGCTATAAAGGACAGCAGAGGTATAGAAGATCTCAATAGTGTTTCATATATACCCCCGGGTGGGCAGGTTCAAAACAACCCAGGGGCAGAATCCATTGATCTGAATCAGTACAGTCCCCATTCCGAATTATACAGACGTTTTGGTCCAGTAGAGATAACAAGGGGATGTCCCTTTGCATGCCATTACTGCCAGACTCCCAGGATTTTCCCTGGCTCTTTAAGACACAGGGATATTGATAGCATATTAAAGGCGGTCAGAGTAATGATACGAAACAACCTTTTTGATATTCGTTTCATTACCCCAAATGCCCTTTCCTATGGCTCTGAAGATGGTAAAAAGGTAAATCTTGAGGCTATCGAGCAGCTGCTTTCAAGGCTAAGAGGGGCTCTTGGCAGAAAAGGGCGAATATTTTTTGGTTCATTTCCATCTGAGGTAAGGCCCGAACAGATAAGCCCTGAGGTGCTTGAGCTTTTAAAAAAATATGTTGACAACGATAATCTGGTAATAGGTGCACAATCGGGCAGTGACAGGATTTTAAAGGCCTGTCATCGTGGACACACAGTTGAAGATGTTTACAGAGCGGTCGGGCTGACCATAAAAGCTGGTTTTAAGGCAAACGTTGATTTTATCTTCTCACTGCCAGGTGAGACTCCGGAAGATGTGGATGAAACTGAAAGATTCATTTTAGAGCTTGTATCGATGGGTGCAAGGGTGCATGCCCATACCTTTATGCCACTTCCACAGACACCCTATAAAAATGCTGTGGTGAAAGAACTGGATGAACGATACCAGAGACTTATAAACAGGCTGTTGCCAAAAGGCGTATTGTTTGGCAATTGGAAACAACAGGCCCTTATTGCAAAGAGGCTGTCTCATCTTCTAAGGCCCTCAGGGCCTTCTGACACAGCCTGAAGTACTGAAGCCGTTTCGCAGGGGTAAGTATCTCTGAGAGTGCCTTTATTTCATCGGCCTTTAGTCTTGCAAGCTCTTCCTCAATGGATGCTATTTCAGTGATTATCGAATCCAGTTTCTGGCTGTTTATATTGTCAGGACTCAGGCTGTTTAGCTCTTTTAAAAAATAGGCCCTTTTTATGATCAGGTTCTCCCGTTTCCCATCATACATCTGAAGGATATCAAAGAGCCTTACCAGGGTATCCTTCTTTAAGTGCAATTCCTCTCTTATCAGACGATTTCTTATGATAACGAAGTCATCGAAGTCATCGGGCTCAGAAGTATAAGGCTCCTTTGGATATAAGTCCTCTTTGCCCTCAGAAAGTCTAATGAGCTTTCTTTGTAATTCAATGCCTTTTATGCTGTAGAAAAAGCTAAAGAAAACCAGCAATATCAACAGAAGATGAATTGTCAGGGGATTAAATCTGTACCTGCCTTTGTTGTTTTCTTCGGTCATTACTTTATAATCCCTGCTTTTTTTGTGATATAATAATAAAAATTTCGGGAAAAATAAAATAATTGTGAGGTTTGATGTGAAAAAATTCTTGTGTTTGATCTTTTTAGTGGCTGGGTTGTTGCTTACAGGCTGTGCTAAAAACGGCAGGCAGATTATGGAAAAAGAGGGCTGTTTTAGTTGCCACAGATACAAAGGCTATGGGGCTGATATCTGCCCTGATCTTACCGAGATTACAAAAAATAGAAGCGACGAGTTTATTATCCAGCAGCTTAAGGACCCTGGTAAAAATTTTCCAGACTCCAAGATGCCAAGCTATAATCATTTGTCAGACAATGAGATAAAGGCGATTCTGGATTATTTGAAGACAGGTAAGTAAAATTAGATTTAAGACTTAGAATGAATCCCTGGGGGAGGCGTTAGCCTGAGAACCCCGCACTGAGCTTGATAAGACTAAACAAACTCAGTACGGGGGACCCCTTGAACCTGATCCGGGTAATGCCGGCGTAGGGAAAGGGAAGGGCCAACCGTATCCATTCAGGGATACGGTTTTTTATTTTGGAGGAAGCAGAGGATGAAAATAAAATTAAACGGCAAGGAATACGAACTTGAAAGAGAGATAACTGTAAGTGACCTTTTGAAGAAGTTAGATATTCACCCCCAGAGCGTAGCTGTGGAGGTAAATCTAAACATAATAAAGAAGCAATACTATGATAAAACCTTTATTAAAGACGGAGACCATGTAGAGATTGTAAGCTTTGTTGGTGGAGGCATAGTAAACTAAACTTTAAATACAAGAAAGGAGTAGGTATGGAAGACAGACTTGTAATAAGAGGGATAGAATTCAAGTCGAGGCTATGGGTAGGTACAGGTAAGTACAAGGACTTTGAAGAAACTGCAAGGGCTATTGAGGCATCAGGTACTGATGTGGTTACAGTGGCAGTACGAAGGGTGAATATCTTTGACCGAAAAAGCCCCAATTTGCTTGATTATGTGGATCCCAAGAAATACAAGATACTACCAAACACGGCAGGCTGTTACACTGTGGAGGATGCCCTCAGGTATGCCCGGCTGGCAAGGGAGGCAGGTGTTTCAGACATGATAAAGCTTGAGGTGATAGGCGATGAAAAGACCCTCTTCCCTGATGTCTGTGGGCTGTTAGAGGCTACAGAGATTTTAGCAAAAGAGGGTTTTATAGTTTTCCCTTATACCAATGACGACCCAATAACAGCCAGAAGGCTTGTTGATGCAGGCGCTGCCGCAGTAATGCCACTTGGTGCCCCAATAGGTTCGGGCCTTGGAATCAGAAACCCCTACAACATAAAAATAATACTCGAAACAGTAGATGTGCCTGTAATTGTGGATGCAGGTGTGGGAACAGCCTCGGATGCTACAATAGCTATGGAGCTTGGTTGCGATGCAGTGCTTATAAACACCGGGATTGCAGGCGCTAAGGACCCCATTTTAATGGCCAAGGCCATGAAACATGCTGTAATAGCAGGCAGAGCAGCCTACAGAGCTGGAAGGATTCCCAAGAAACTCTATGCCACTGCAAGTAGCCCCCTTGAAGGGATGCTGGGGTAGAGATTCAGGATTTAGGATTTAGGATTTCAGATTTCAGATTTAGGATTTTAGATTTTAGATTTGGGGATTTTGGGGTAGTGATTTGGTGGGGATCTGATAGTATAAAAATAAAAAAGAGGGAGGTACGAGGATGCAGGCTTACAGGTATCAGGAGCTGGCTTATCTGATAGTGCCAGTGATGTTGGGTGTGGAGTTCTTTATAACGGCGAAGGACGAAAAAAAGGGCAGGGAAGAAACACCAATTGGCTCTTATATTCTGGATTTTTTTGGCTTTATATTTATGACCATAATTCCTGCTCTTTTTATCTTTACGATCTGGGCCATTGAGAAGGGTTCTTTTGCATTTGGTGAGGAAACCCTTGCAAGGCTTGATCGTTACGGAGTGATGTTCATGTTTATGGGTGCTTGGTGGCAGGTATATCTGATAGCTGCCCTGAGGGCAAGAAGGCTAAGATACCATAATCAGCCTTTTAAGCTCTGGGGCCCTTTTTTATTTTTAGGTTTATATATATCTTTTTTAGTATTATGGGTTTCACCATGGGGACTTAAGTGGATATCGGTTTGCTGGTTTATATTGTTAACAGCCATAATGATAATTTTTAAAGTAAAGCCAAAGACCCTTGAAAGGGTTTTCTGGGCACTTGCGATATTTACATTTTTACTTGAGAATATCCTTTTTGTCTGGCTCGAATCTATTGTATAGTTGATGAATAAAGATGTAGACTTCAGGGTTTATTTGATTACCGACAGGAAGGTCTGTAGAGAAGGTCTGGAAGAGGCCCTGGAGCAGGCCCTTAAAGCTGGAGTTAAGGCAATACAATTAAGAGAAAAGGACCTTCCTGTAAGGGAATTTCTTCAGCTGGCTGACAGAGTAAGGATGTTAACAAAACAATACGGGGCAAGGTTATTTATTAACGACAGGGTGGATGTGGCACTGGCTGTTGAAGCCGATGGAGTGCATCTTGGTTATCAGAGTATGCCTGTGGAGGCAGTGCGCAGGGTTGTTGGTAAAGATATGTTGATAGGGATGTCTACTCATTCGCTTAAGGAGGCCTTGGATGCCCAGCAGGCAAAGGCTGATTTTGTGACCTTTGGCCCGGTGTTTGATACACCGTCAAAGAGGAAATACGGACCACCGCAGGGCATTGAAAAGTTAGCAAAGGTGGTCAGGGAGCTTGAGATCCCGGTATTTGCCCTGGGTGGCATCAAGGAGGAAAATATACCAGAGGTTTTGAAGACAGGTGTATACGGAATTTCAATGATTTCGGCCATTCTCAGAGCCGATGATATTTTCGAAAAGACCAAAAAGATAGTGAGGTTAATATCATGACAAGAGTAGAAAGAGCAAAAAAGGGTGAAATTACCGATGAGGTAAAGCAGGTGGCCCTGAAGGAAGGGCTTTCAGCAGAGGAGATAACCAGAGACATAGCTGAAGGTCGAACCGTAATACTGAGAAACAATACCCACGAGATCGAACCTGTTGCTGTTGGAAGAGGACTTAAAACAAAAATCAATGCAAATATTGGCACCTCTAAGGACCGAATCTCACTTGATGAAGAGCTGAAAAAACTCGATCTTCTTGTAGAGCTTGGAGCCGATGCAGTAATGGATCTTTCCACTGGAGGGCCTGTGCGGGATATCCGGAAACTCATGCTACGGAAGTCTCCCATTCCTGTTGGAACAGTGCCAATCTACGAGGCAGCCCTCAAGGCAGCCGAAGAATATGGAAGCATAGTCAGGATGACTGCGGATGACCTGTTCGATGTAATCGAAGAGCACGGACGAGAGGGTGTCGATTTTATTACCGTTCATGCAGGCCTTACCTTAAAGGCCATCGAACACCTGAAGGAGCAGGGCAGGGTGCTTGATGTGGTTAGCCGAGGTGGAGCCTTCCTGGTTGAATGGATGATTTACAATGAAAGAGAAAACCCCCTTTATGAACAGTACGACAGGGTGTTAGAGATCGCCCATAGATACGACATGACCCTGAGCCTTGGTGATGGCCTGAGGCCTGGTTGTCTTGCTGATGCTACAGACAGGGCCCAGATCCAGGAACTGGTAACCCTTGGCGAGCTACACCAGCGAGCACTTGAGGCAGGGGTGCAGAGCATGATTGAAGGCCCTGGGCATGTGCCACTAAACCAGGTGGAGCTGAATATCAGGATACAAAAAGAGATCTGTAGAGGTGCACCTTTTTATGTGCTTGGCCCCCTGGTGACCGATGTTGCCATGGGTTACGACCATATTGCTGCAGCCATTGGTGGTGCTATTGCAGCCGCATCGGGTGCCGACTTTCTCTGTTATGTTACACCTGCAGAGCATATAAGGCTTCCTTCCCTTGATGATGTTCGTGAAGGTGTGATAGCCTCAAAGATTGCAGCCCACGCAGCTGATATAGCCAAGGGCATTAAAGGGGCCTGGCAGAGAGACCTTGAGATGGCTCGATACAGAAAGGCTCGCGACTGGGAAGGCCAGATAAGAATGAGTTTCGACCCTGAAAAGGTAAGACGGTATCGTGAATCTGTACCCCCTGCTGAAACTGATGTGTGCAGTATGTGTGGAGAATTCTGTGCGATTAAAACAGTTGAGAGGGCATTAAAAAAGAAATAAAAAATAAGGCCCTGTTTGAAGGCAGGGCCTTATTTTTCTGTTTCAACTGTTATCTTCTTAACCTCTTTCTGGGCCTCCCTGGATTTAGGAAGGTGCACTGTAAGGAGCCCGTTTTTAAAGGTAGCCTTTACATTGTCTTTGTCTATATCAGCAGGTAATGGGATTACCCTTCTGAAGCTACCAAAGCTCCTTTCTGCGTAGTAGTAATCGCCCCTTTGTTCCTCCTTTTCCTCTCTCTTTTCACCACTAATGGTGATGCTGTCTTCATCCATGCTGACATCTATGTCCTTTTCACTGAGTCCTGGAAGCTCTGCTTTGAGTACATACTCCTTGTCGTTTTCCACAAAATCTATTCTTGGTGTAAACTCGGTCCTCAGTAATGATGGAGCCACTGCAAGATCACTGAAGAACCTGTCAAACATATCATGTACTTCATCTATAAAACTCCTGAAAGGGTCGTCAACTCTCCTTACAGGCACCTCCTTTTTACTGAATTTCTTAGGAATGAGGTCCCTGATGATCATAGCTCACACCCCCCTTTCTGGAGTTTTTTTAAACAGGACCTTAAAGGGCAAGGCCCCTTAAGATCCCATTATTTTGCCTCAATGGCAATCTTTTTGACCTTCAGGTGATCTGCCTTGGGAATCACAAGGCTAAGTACACCATTTTGATAGCTTGCCTTGATGTTGTCTCTGTCTATCTCATCAAGCACCCTGAAGGTCCTGTGATACCTGCATGGTTTGTACTCTGCATAGATCTCGGTCATCTTCTCCGGGATATCAAAATCAGCCTCAGCTGTTATGGTAAGGATGTCACGATTTATAGTTACATCAATACTATCTTCCCTTGCGCCAGGAAGATCAGCAATCATTATATAGTGGTTTTCTTTTTCAATAATGTCTATTGCGGGAGTTACTGTTTTGAGTTCATGTTTTACTACCTCGGCCATAATTGCTCACCTCCTTTTCAGAATTTTCTATTCAAAAGGGGCAAGGCCCCTTTTGATTATGCCTTCTCGATGGCTATCTTCTTTGGTTTGTCCTCCTCAGCACGAGGCACCTCTATCTTAAGGAGACCATTCTTGTAGCTTGCCTTCACACCATCAAGGTTAGCCCTGAACGGCAGCCTGATATTCCTCTGGAAGCTACCCTCGTAGCGCTCTTTCAGATGATACCTGTGCCCTTCCTTGAGCTCTTCAGCCTTTCTCTCGCCCTTGATGGTGAGGGTGTTTTCATGCACCGTAATATCTAACTCGTCAGGATTTATACCGGGAAGCTCTGCTATCACCACAGCCCTGTCTGTATCGCTGTAAAGGTTGGTCTTTGGATAAACTGCCTCTCTCACCTCACCAAAATGTGAGAATAGATTATCGAACTCTCTATGAAGTCTATCAAATTCCCTTTCTACCTCTTTTAACATCTCCCATGGATTAAGTGCCCTTTCGAACTCTCTGATTAACATAGCTTTCACCTCCTCGCGATTATTATTTCATAGAGGTCCTACGGACCTCTTTTATTTTCCATAAAATATATAAGCAATGGCCATGCCAGTTTTTAGGCAAACGAAAAAACGACGAAAAATCAATAGGTTAGAAAATCACACAATTATCACCGGTTATCCTATTAGGCCATTATGGCCTATTTGAATGAAGTGAAGGTTAATGATATGAGGCTGAAGAATGGGTCATAATGACCCTGGTGGGTCAATGTGGCCTAAATATTGTATTTCTTGACCTTTCTTCTGAGGGTTCTAAGGCCTATTTTTAATATTCTTGCGGCCTGAGATTTATTGCCACCAGTATACTTAAGGGTTTCTCTTATTACAATCTCCTCAACCTTTTCCATTGAAGTGCCTATAGGTATAAAGATGCCCATCTTTCTGGCCTTATCGAGCCCCTGGCTGAGTTCATTAATAGAAGCCTCGTCAAGGTGTGGAATAATATCCACTGGAAGTACCGCCCTGGTATGTGGGGCAAAAAAGGTGGCTACTCTGGTCATCAGGTTTCTTAGTTCCCTTACATTGCCCCGCCAGGGTAACCTTTCAAGCATATCGATTGAACCATTTGAAAGCTCGGGATAGGGTGGTTTGATACCAAGCTCCGACAGTGCCCTGTGAAAAAAATGTATAGCCAGAAGGGGGATATCCTCGATACGCTCCCTTAGAGGTGGCAGGTGTATCTTTAGCACATTAAGCCTGTAATAGAGGTCGTCTCTGAAGAGCCCTTCCTGAACCGACTTATGAAGATCGCGACGGGTGGCTGCAATGATCCTTACATTTACCTTTATTGGTCTTTCTCCACCTATACGGTAAATCTCTCCTTCTTCCAGAACCCTTAACAACTTTACCTGAAGCGACACCGGCATATCACCAATTTCATCAAGAAATAGGGTACCACCGTTTGCAAGTTCAAACTTTCCCTTATGGGTTTTAAGGGCACCGGTAAAGGCACCCTTTTCATGACCAAAGAGCTCTCCTTCAATAAGGGTATCGGGTATTGCACCACAGTTGACAGCAACAAAGTTGCCCTCTGCCCTGGGACTAAGAAAATGTATAGCCCTGGCAGCAAGCTCCTTACCCGTACCTGTTTCGCCAGTGATCAGGACCGTCTGGTCTGATGAGGCAATTCGAGGAAGCGACATCATTATTCGCTTCATGGCCTGGGATCTGAAAAGCACATAGGGCTTGAGTTGTTCCACATAAGGCTCTACCACAGCAAGACTGGTTGAGTCCTGCTTTTTAATATAGGACGAAGAGATGTTAAGCGCCACCTTCATGGTATCCACTGGCTTTATGTAGATATCATGTAAAAGGGGAATTATCTCCTCAATATCCTCAAGGAGTTCGTCCGTATGGGTACCATCCTCAAGCAGGATAACCCTGCCATCTGGAAGTCTCTTTTTGAATTCAAAAATTATGGGATAGACATCAATTTCATCCTGCTTGCTGATGATAAAGTAATCAAACTCCTTTTCACCAAAGAGTTCCTGCACCCTTGATAGCCTGTTGGTTGTATATACCTCGGCTCCAAGACTTACAAAGCTTTCCATGAATGACTCAAGGGTAGAATGGTCAGAATCAGCTACAAGCACAGACAGTCCCTTCAAAGACTTCTCAGCCCTATGTTTTTTAACACTCTCTGACATCATTAGTTGATTATAATTTATCTTAATCTAAAAATGTTATCAACCAAAATTTAAAGAAAAATTCAAAAACAGTTTACAAGGTGATAAAACATTAAGATAAATTTAATTATTGATAGAATGTCAGGCAAAAACATGAATATCCAGTAAGATATTGCCTTGAAACAGGGATATAAGGATGTAATAAAATTAATTAGCACTCATTAAGAGAGAGTGCTAATTAATACTCACCACTTAAAGAACTTCTTGAGGGGGAAATAGGTAACCTTTTGAAATAAAAAAGAAACAATGGGGGTGAGACCAGTGAGAATAGCGCAGGTGTCTCCTTTATATGAAAGCGTACCGCCCAAGCTTTATGGTGGTACTGAAAGGGTTGTTTCCTATTTGACTGAAGAGCTTGTTAAGATGGGACATGATGTTACCCTGTTTGCAAGTGCCGATTCTGAGACCTCGGCAAGGCTAATTGGTGTGTGTCCATCGGCCCTGAGGCTTAGTAAAGATGTAATTGACCCACTTGCTCACCATGTATTGATGCTTGAGAAGGTTATACAACACCTGAAGGAGTTCGATATTATACATTTTCATATCGATTACATCCATTTTCCCCTTATCAGGTCAAAAAAGATAAGGTCTATTACTACACTGCATGGCAGGCTGGATATAGGCGACATACTGCCCCTTTACAAGGAGTTCAGGGAGATACCGGTGGTATCGATATCGAATGATCAGAGAAAACCTCTTCCCTTTTTAAACTGGGTCGGTACGGTGTATCATGGCATTCCAAGAGACCTGTATAAGCCAGTTTATAACAAAGGCCAGTATCTGGCATTTATCGGCAGAATGTCGCCTGAGAAAAGGCCTGATCTTGCAATAGAGATAGCCAAAAAGGCCGGCATTCCATTAAAGATGGCAGCAAAGGTGGACGATGCAAACAGGGAGTATTTCGAAAGTGTGGTTAAACCGCTTCTGAATACCGAACTGGTTGAGTTCATTGGAGAGATTGGTGAGGCTGAAAAGAACGAGTTTTTTGGAAATGCCATAGCCATGCTATTTCCGATTGATTGGCCTGAGCCCTTTGGGCTTGTAATGATAGAGTCGATGGCATGCGGAACGCCGGTAATTGCAAGAAGGTGTGGCTCTGTGCCAGAGGTAATGAAGGACGGAGTATCAGGTTTTATATTTGAAGAGGTTGATGAGGCAGTAAAATTGATTGAAAAGGCCATGGAAATTGACAGGAAAAAGGTGAGGGCCTATTTTGAGGATAGATTCACGGCCGACAGGATGGCCAGAGACTATGTAGCCCTGTATAACGAGCAGCTAGAGACTCTCAAAAAGGTGGCATAAAGGGAATGTTGGACATAAAGACCTTTGGTCTGAAGGATGGAGATTTATTTGTCATACTCAATGCCCTGGGAGACATAACTCCGTCATCTTTGTCTCCCCACGAGGGCCTTTATCGTGATGATACACGGTTTCTTAGCAAACTGGAGCTCAAGATAAACAGTGAAATCCCAAGGATACTGAGCTCCACTGTAAAATCAAACAACCTGCTTTTTACAGCTGATCTATCAAATCCTGTTATCGATGGTGAAAAAAGAAGATTGCGTAAAGACAAAGTACATATATTCAGGTCCTTTTTTTTATACCACAACACCCTTTATGGTAAGATTCGGCTAATAAACTACGATAAATGCGCTGCTGAATTTTCTATTCAGATAGAGTTTGATGCAGATTTTTATGATATCTTTGAACTTAGAGGTGCTAAAAGGAGACAGAGGGGTGAGATTCTTTTACCTGAAGTAAATGAAGAAAGCGTAATCTATAGCTACAGGGGCAGAGACAATATCACACGATACACAAAGATACGGTTTCTTACAAGGCCAGACCATATCGATGAACATACCGTTAGATACAACATTAAACTAAAACCAAAACAACAGCTTGAGCTGCTTTTTACTGTTACGGCTGATTATAAAAAGGATGGCCCCGTACTGGTAATTGATAAAGCCTATACTCAGGCCCTTAAAGGAATAGAGGAGATAGAGGCAGAAACGGTCAGGCTCCATACCTCTAATGAACACTTTAATGAACTGCTACACCGTTCAAGGGCAGATATATGTACCATGCTTACCGATACCCCCTATGGCAAATACTATTATGCCGGAATACCCTGGTATTGTACCGCCTTTGGACGCGATGGCATTATAACGGCCCTTCAGTGTATGTGGATTGCTCCTACAAATGCAAAGGGGGTGCTCAATTTTCTTGCAGCACACCAGGCAAAAGAGGTCGACCCTCGTAACGATGCCGAACCGGGAAAGATTCCCCACGAGATGCGCTCTGGTGAGATGGCAAGAACAGAGGAGGTGCCTTTCAGAAGGTATTACGGAACAGTTGATGCCACCCCGCTTTATATTGTTCTTGCAGGTGAGTACCTGAAAAGGACAGGCGATCTGGAGACCATAGAATCTCTCTGGCCCAACATTAAAGCTGCCATGCAGTGGATGATCAATTACGGTGATATTGATGGTGATGGTTTTATTGAATATCATCGTCATAGACCGGATGGTCTTATAAACCAGGGATGGAAGGACTCATTCGACTCTGTATTTCATGCAGATGGCACACTGGCCACCGGCCCTATTGCACTGGTAGAGGTTCAGGGCTATGCCTATCTGGCCTACAATCATATAGTCCATATTGCAAAGAGCCTTGGAGACAAAGAGGTAATGATCCAGGCGCAACAAAGGGCAAAGCTACTAAGGAAGAGGTTTCATCGTGCCTTCTGGTCAAAAAAGATTGGAATGTATGGTATTGCCCTGGATGGCCAGAAAAGACTGTGTGAGGTAAAGACCTCTAATGCAGGGCAGGTGCTTTTAAGCGGGATAGTCTCTAATCGCTATGCAAAGGCCATAGCCAGAAAATTAATGGACCGAACATTCTTTTCTGGCTGGGGCATAAGAACGGTGGCCAAGGATGAGATCCTTTATAATCCAATGAGTTATCATAATGGCTCGGTATGGCCTCACGACAACTCCCTGATTGGCTGGGGCCTTCAGAGATACAACCTGAAGGATGAGATCCTGAATATTCTGACCGGCCTTTTTGATGCAAGCCTGTTTATAGACCTGAGAAGGCTTCCTGAGCTGTTCTGTGGTTTCGACCGTCGGCCAGAAGAGGGGCCTACCCTGTATCCGGTGGCATGTCAGCCTCAGGCCTGGGCATCTGGTGCGGTATTCTTGCTTCTGCAGGCAGCAATTGGAATCGAGTTCGAATGCCATTCAAGATCAATTATTTTTAAGTCGCCACGGTTGCCAGAGTATATCGAGTGGCTTGAGATAGACAACCTTGGCTTCGAGGATGCAAGAGTAAAGCTTTCACTTGAAAGATATAAAGACGATGTGGTGGTTAAAGTTGTAGAGAAAGAGGGCGATATAAATGTAGTCATATATAAATAAAAATTTTTCTGTTATAATGACAGAAATTATCTTGTGAACAAAGGAGGAGCAATGAAAAAAACCGTACTGATAACTGCTGTGATTTTCTGTTTTATGATTATTGCTTCAGGACATGCCCGGGCAATTGGATTTGAACTTTCAGCTGGATACTGGAAACAGAGTCCCTCAGGCTATGTATCATATAAGCCAGTTTCAGATACAGACAGGCTTGATGTTGAAAGTGATCTAAAATACGATGACGAGGGTAGGCCCTTTGTTAGAGCAAGGTTATACACACCTGGTGTGCTCCCGAATATCTATTTTATGGCAACCCCGATGAAGTTTGAAGCCGATAGTGTCTTAAGCAGAAGCTTCCGTTTTGGTGATCAGGTATTTAGTATTAATGAGGCCTTCTATTCAAAGGTTGAGCTCAATCATTATGATGTTGGACTGTTTTATAAACTTCCTCTAACAGGTGCCCCTTTAGGTTTAGAAGCAGGATTAAATGTTCGGATTATTGATTTTTATGCAGAGGTAAAAAGCAGTCTCAGAGATGAAAGAAAAAGCCTTACCACTGCTGTGCCAATGGTATATGTAGCCGTATTAATAAATCCTGCTGATTTTTTCGCTCTTGAAGCAGAGGGTAGAGGAGTTGTATATAATTCAAACCATTATTACGACTTTATTGGGAGGGTAAAAATAAAACCCTTTGGACCATTCTTTATCGCCGGTGGATACAGATACGAGGACATCAAGATAGACCAGGACGATGTAGATGCCAGGGTCAAATTTAAAGGTCCCTTTATAGAGGCTGGAGTCGCCTTCTGACAAGGTCTTCCAGGGCCTTTATAAAAAGAGGATGAGTATTGAGGGAATCGATCCTCTGCAGGTTGATTCCCTCTTTTTTTGCAATCTCTTTATAAAGTATATCAATCTCATAAAGGGTTTCTATATGATCCGATACAAAGCTTATCGGGACAACCAGTATATTTTTGGCACCTTTCTTTGAGAGCTCAACCACTGCATCGTCGGTTGAGGGTTCAAGCCATTTTACTGGCCCCGATCTGCTCTGAAAACTAACCATGTAAGGTGGTGGCGTAACGGTAGACTTAAGTCTCTTCATAATAGCTCCGATAGTGCCGAGTATTTCGTCAAGATAAGGATCGCCTTCCCTGATGAAACTTTCAGGAAGACTATGGGCACTGAAGAGTAGTACATCGGCCCAGCTGAGGTTTTTCATTATCAAGTCAACCAGGGCCTCGATGTAAAGAGGATGATCGTACCAGGAATCAATAAAATCAGTCTGAAGCCCAAGTTTTTCTGCTATCTCCTCGAAGACCTTTTTGGTAGATCCTGTAGTGGCCCTGCTGTAGTGAGGATAAAGACTGAGACCAATTATCCGTTCAATGCCCTCAGTTTTAGCCTCCGACAGGGCTTCTTCTATAAAGGGATGCCAGTATCGCATACCAACATAGACAGGTATTTCACGACTTTCTGAAAGGGCCTGCTCAAGAAGCCTGGCCTGATTTTTTGTAATCTCGTATATGGGAGAACCACCACCTATCAGGCGATAGGCACTTTTGGTTTTAGGTGCCCTGAATACAGAGATAAGCCAGGCTATTGGTTTTTGCAAAAAGGGCGGACCAAGAGGGATTATATCCCTGTCGGAAAAAAGATTATATAAAAATGGCCTTACTGCTGAAAGGGTATCTGGCCCTCCAAGGTTAAGAAGTATAACGGCTGTTTTCATGTCTGTGAGGTTAACTCCCTGTAAGCAAACATAACAGATATGGCTGAAAAGGCAACAAAAGCTGATGAAAAGAAAACATTAATTATAATACCTAATACAGGTATTGCTCCGAAAAATGCTGCTACAATCCTGACAGCAAATCCAATGGCAAAAAGTACAAGAAATAGTGTTAAAGTTTCGGAAAGA
>JAADIE010000113.1 GCA_013151495.1 Nitrospirota bacterium
TGGAATTAGCTTTGATGATGTTCCTTCAGGTACTATAATTAATGACTATTACAACCAAAAAGGAGTAACTTTTACTGGTTTTCTCAAATCTGACAATAAATACAAAAGCACATATGTCTTTGCTTTAAAGACAGATATTTTGCCAGAAATTGAAAATATAATAACTGCTTCAGAAACAATAAAGTATCTAAACGCCTATTATCTGATTGTAGCAAATTTCTTATCTCCGGTCAGGTTGGTATCGGTCGAGGCATATCCAAAAAAGATCTACTCAACAAGCTGGGCATGGATGAAGGCCTTCTCCTTTAGAATTGATGAATATAGCAATTCATTAAAACCTCTTTACACAGTTCAGACAACAAACTCTACTGGTCAGAACGAGTTATTAGAAATAATCTCAAACGACTATAATATCCATTCAGTTGTTTTTATGGGCAAAGGATTAAGACATGTATATTTCGACAAATTTTCCTTTGACATAAAAGATATATCCCAGCCAGTGCCAGAACCATCCACTTCGGCTTTAATGGCTGGCTCATTGTTCCTCTTTTATTTCAAGAGGAGAAAAAAATAAAAAAGGGCTTTGTGCTAAAATATAAGATCATACCTCGGGGAGCAATTGATGTTCAAAAGGTTTTTTAAGAAAAAAAGCAAAAAGGTCGTTGTTTTAGGTATTGATGGTGTACCATGTAGTTTGCTAAAAGAGTTATCAGACAGGGACATTATGCCCAATATGGCAAAGCTTATAAAAGAAGGAACCCTCTCCAATATGAATGCTTCAATACCTGAAGTATCGTCTACATCCTGGAGCACTTTCATGACTGCTGTTAATCCAGCCAGACACGGTATATATGGATTTATGGAAATTGATTCATTTGATTACAGCTGGCGCTTTCCAAATTTCCATGACTTGAAGAGCAAAACAATCTGGGAGATTGCATCGGATTTTGATAAAAAGAGTATTGTGATTAATATTCCATCAACCTACCCTGCTCGTCCTTTAAACGGAATGATGGTAGCCGGCTTTGTAGCCCTTGATCTGAAAAAAGCAACCTATCCTGAAAAGATGTTTGAGTATCTAAACAGAATCGGCTATAAACTTGATGTAGATGCCTCTAAGGCAGCCACAGCCCCTGATGAGTTTGTAGCTGATATTGACTTCACCTTTAACAAAAGAGTTGAAGCAATAATGTATCTTTTTGAGAATGAAGAGTGGGACCTATTTATAGGAACTATTACTGAAACAGACAGGCTACACCACTACCTGTGGGAAGCCTATCTTGATAACTCGCATAAATATCACACCTTCTTTATAGACTTTTATAGAAAACTCGATAGTTTTATAGGAAATCTCTACTCAAGAATACAGCCTGAAACACCATTTATAATACTTTCTGATCATGGCTTTACAGAAATCAAAAAAGAGGTCTATCTTAATTATTACCTTAAGGAGCTTGGTTATCTAAAATTTTCTACAGACAATCCCGAATCATTTAAAGATATATCTCCTGAAGCAACTGCCTTTGCTCTTGACCCATCAAGAATCTACATACACAGAAAGACAAAATATTCGAAAGGCCCCGTTAATGACTCAGAAGCTAATGAGTTAATCGAAAAATTAAAAAAGGATTTTAATGCTCTTGAAATAGATGGCAAAAAAGTAATAAAAGAGATATACAGAAAAGAAGATATCTATTCTGGTGAATTATTAGATAAAGCGCCCGACCTTGTTTTGTTACCAAACGATGGCTTTGATCTCAAAGGCTCCATTAAGAAAAACACTCTGGCAGACAAGGGAGCATTAACAGGTGGACATACCCGACATAATGCAACCTTTTATATAAACCGAAAAATAGATCCCCCTGCTGAAGTTAATATCGCAGATGTAGGCTCAACAATACTTAGATTGCTTGACATTCCAACAGAAGGATTAGACGGAATAGCATTAATATAAAGCCTCTCCTATCCTTTTTAAACAGATCTATCTATATTCTAAATATTCCCTACCTATCTGTTGATACCAGCCTTATTTAGCGATATAATAAAATTAGAAAAAATAAACTATCTTAATACAAAGGGGGGATGATAATGGGTACCGTAACTTTAGAACAAAAGGAACTGGAAACACTGAAAGAGATTTTATGGTCCTACCTTGGTGACCTACGTTTTGAAATTGCAGATACCGACAGCAAAGACTGGCGGGACTATCTTAAAGAAAAAGAGGTAATCATTAAGCAGGTCATTACCAAGCTCGAAAAAGCCAAGTAATTAGTTTGTAGTTAACCCTGATAATAGAAGCTTGACATAATAGTGGTCAAATTTTTAGAATTATAAACGTCTTTTTTCGGGGTGGTAGTTCAGCACGGTTAGAACGCCGGCCTGTCACGCCGGAGGTCGCGGGTTCGAGTCCCGTCCACCCCGCCAGTAATTTGCTTTTACTTCAATAAGTTAGCGGCTTAACACTCTAAAAAATATTGTCAACAAACTGTCAACATATTTTCATATTTCACTTCTTTTTGTTAGCTTTATGTGTCAATTATAATTTACATCTTAAAGCATCCCTCTGACTCTCTCCCATCAACCAGCCACCATACCATCATAATTAAAATTTAAGTTTCAGAGCAGAGAAATGGTTGGGGAAGATATCTAAAATCAGATACTGTCATTTATAATTACGAGCTTTTGCATATAGAGGATCCCCAAATTACTATTAAAAAAATGATTTCAAAAACTCCTGTGGTGAGAAAACTTTTATACCCATACACTTCTCTGGAGGAAAATGTTTTTTGTTCCCTGTTACAATTGCATCTGCTCCTCCTGAAATAGCTACCTCAAGGAAAGGTTCATCACCTTCATCAGGGAGTTCTATATTACTTTTGCAGGCTGGAGCGTAATTTGATATACTCCTCAAAACATCAATCACACTTAATACATCTTTTTTGGGTAATCTAAAAACTGGTCTTAAAAGAACGTTTTCATATTCGTAAAGTATTCTCTCATCAACTACTAGTTCAATATCACCCTGAAGTATAAGCCTTAAAATTTTGGCCGATTTTCCATAGGGATTCAAAAAGGCTGATATCACTATGTTTGTATTAAGCACTATCTTCACTTATTGTTTCCCTTTTTGTTTCCTTCTCACCTTCTTTATTTCCCTATCAATCTCTTCCATGGATATTTTATAAGTACCCTTCTTTAGACTCTCCCTGTGAATTCTATCAAGCGACTTAAGGGCACTCACTCTTCTTATAGTATCAAGATCATCCTCCAGCGTATCCTCTGAAATACCTGTTAATAAAGCTATAGGTTTTCCATTAGAGGTAATTACAAGTTCCTCTCCCTTTTTAACAAGACGCCATATTTCTGTTGTCTTCTGTTTTAACTCTCTTACTGTTACAAATTTCATAAAGCCTCCGTAGCTCAATAGTGTTACAACTGTGTCTCATATCAATTCTATTATTGTCAAGAGAATGAAATTATTAAATCTTAATTCTCTTGAGTCTCAGGGCATTGCCTACTACAGAAACCGAGCTGAAGCTCATAGCTGCAGCGGCAAACACAGGGCTAAGAAGTATTCCAAAAAATGGATAAAGCACACCTGCCGCAATTGGAACACCGAGGGAGTTGTATGCAAATGCCCAGAACAGATTCTGTTTGATATTTCGCATGGTGGCGCGGCTCAGTTTTCTTGCCCTTACAATACCCCTGAGGTCGCCTTTAATCAGGGTTACCCCTGCAGACTCCATTGCCACATCTGTACCGGTTCCCATAGCAATACCCACATGGGCCTGTGCAAGAGCAGGTGCATCATTAATGCCATCGCCAGCCATCGCAACAATCCTTCCCTGGGCCTGAAGCTCCTTTACCTTCTCTGCCTTCTGGTCTGGAAGTACTCCTGCAATAACATCATCTATACCGAGCCTTCGTGCCACTGCCTCTGCCGTGGTCTGGTTGTCACCTGTAAGCATAACAACCCTTATTCCCTCTTCATGAAGCTCTTTAATGGCAACAGGAGTGGTCTCTTTAATTGGATCAGCCACGCCAATCAGTCCTGCCGGCTTTCCATCCACTGCAACAAACATCACGGTCTGTCCTTCGGCTCTCATCTCCTGAGCAACTTTATTCAGGGCTGTTACATCAATTCCAAGATCCTCAAGCAGTTTCTGATTACCAAGTGAAACCTTATGGCCCTCAACCTTTCCCTTTACCCCTTTACCTGTAACAGACTCAAAATCGTCTATCTTTGCCGGCTCTATACCCTTTTCCTTTGCACCTTTTACTATTGCCTCGGCAAGGGGATGCTCACTTGCCTGCTCGATCGAAGAGGCATATTTGAGCAGTTCTTTTTCATCCATACTCCCGGCAGGATACACCTTAACAAGTTTTGGTCTTCCCTCGGTGAGGGTGCCGGTTTTATCCACCACCAGGGTATCCACTTTACGCATTATCTCTATTGCCTCTGCATTCTTAAAAAGCACCCCCATTGTGGCACCCTTTCCGGTGGCAACCATTATAGACATGGGTGTAGCAAGACCAAGTGCGCAGGGGCAGGCGATTATAAGAACAGCTACCGCATTTATTAGTGCATGGGCCATCTTGGGATCAGGCCCTATCCATGCCCAGATTGCAAAGGTTGCAACCGCAATCACAACTACCACCTGAACAAAGTACTTTGCCACCACATCAGCAAGTTTCTGTATTGGAGCTCGGCTACGCTGGGCCTCAGCCACCATCTGTACAATTTGCGATAGCAGGGTATCGGCTCCAACCTTTTCAGCCTTAATCACAATAGAGCCGGTACCATTTACAGTTGCTCCAATAACCCTGTCGCCCGGGCCTTTGGTGACAGGAATTGGTTCACCTGTTACCATAGATTCATCCACGCTTGTTGTTCCCTCTACAACCACCCCATCAACGGGTATCTTCTCACCTGGCCTGACTCTTAGAAGGTCTCCAGGCTGTACATGCTCAAGAGGAATATCCTCTTCTACACCATCTTTGATTCGTCGGGCCGTTTTTGGAGCAAGCCCCAGAAGGGCCTTTATGGCAGCCCCTGTCTTGCTTCGCGCCCTTAGTTCAAGCACCTGACCAAGGAGCACAAGCACCACAATTACTGCAGCGGCCTCAAAATAGACACCAACCTCGCCTCTTTCATCCCTGAAGGCATCCGGAAATATACCTGGAAATACTGCAGCCACCACACTATAGATATAGCCCACACCCACGCCAAGTCCGATGAGGGTAAACATATTGGGGCTACGGTTAACTATTGACTGCCAGAACCTCACGAAAAAGGGCAAACCCGACCATAGCACAACAGGTGTTGCCAGAATCAGCTCTGTCCATTTAAGAACCCCTGCTGGTAGCATATCAAGTAGGTTTGACAGACCGGGCACATACTCGCCCATTGCAATAATTAAAAGGGGAATGGTAAGTACTACGCCTAATTTAAACCTACGAGTCATATCAATGAGCTCTGGATTTTCCTCTTCTTCGGCAGATACTGTTTTAGGCTCAAGTGCCATACCACAGATGGGACAGTTTCCAGGGCTGTCTTTGATAATTTCAGGATGCATTGGGCAAGTCCAGAGGGTTTCACCTTCGGGGGCCTTTTTGGTAACAGGAATCACAGGCTCCAATGACATCCCACACTTTGGACAGTTGCCTGGCCCTTTCTGCCTGACCTCTGGATGCATTGGGCATGTGTATTCTGCCTCCTCTGAGGCTTTTAAAGGCTCTTTTGCCCTGGTAGTGTGCTCATGATGTTCGTATTCTTTATGCACATAGGTCTCGGGGGATTTAACAAATTTTTTTCTGCAGTTGATCGAGCAAAAATGGTAGGTTTTACCATTGTAGGTTTCCTTTGCCTTGGCCTCGGCCTCTTCGATCTCCATCCCGCATACGGGATCTTTTACCTTCATCATTCCTCCTTAGTTTTTTCGTTTTAAGTTATTATCTGGTAAAAATACGGTATAAGAAAATAAAAGATAGGGGATATTAATTTTGAGTGGATTTAATTTTGCAAAGCGCTTGCCGTGATGGCAAGCATGCAAAATTACCTCGGAACAAGGGGTCCCCAAAAAGTCAAAAACTTTTTGGGGTACAACTGCCATGGATGGCCTGTGAGAATGAGGCGAAAAATTAATATTCCCTGTCATACAAAATCTTATCATTGTTTACCGTACATCACTGATATTAATCCACGGACTTGAAGGGCAAATCTGAAACACTACATACCGGCCATACATAAAAATAGGCACCTCTTTTTTGCCCAACCCCAAGAGCACCTTTGTTCAAATACAACGCCCAGGCCCAGTCGGGCTCATACATGCTGGTGGTTGACGACCAGTACCCCTCTCTCACATTCTCAAAGGGATGCCCCTCAGGTAAAGCCGGGCTATGGGTACTACAGTCAACCAGTGATTCGAGTTCATTAATATTAGGCAGTCGCCACGATCTTGTCAGCCTGGACCTCATGTTTAATTCTCCCACAGCATTTAATGCCTCTGCCCAACTAACAGGTGTCGCAGTCAGATCAGTATTTCGAAGCCAGCAAAGATTGGTAAGCCTGTCTAAAACACCCTCCTGTACTTTAACAAATCGTGGCACAGGCCAGGGGGTTCCATTTTGATACTCTCCGTCCTGCCCGGTATTAGCACAACTAATTTTATTACCATCCTGGTTGTAACAGTGCTGCTGTCCGGTAGCAGCAAGCACCGAAGAGCCCCTGCCTCTTACAGGCCAGAGGAGGAAAAACTGCCTCTTTTCACCATAAAACATCCTTGCCCCTTCCATATGAATATACCAGGCATAGGCAGGACTGATTGCGGCTGTAGTGGATGTCCAGTACCATCCACTGAAGACATTTTCAAAGGGGTGATTTTCTGGTAATGCAGGCTTTTTTGTTTGATAACTAACGAGGCTTCTAAGTTCCCTTCTGTTGGGCATACGCCAGTCTGAAAAACCACAAGCCCCTTCTCTGTTCATCCTGTCAATGTATTCAAAGGCCTCCTGCCAGGAAAGAGGAAACTCAGCAGGGTTTGCATTCCTTGTCCAGACAAGACCGGTAAGTCGATCCAGAACCGTATGTTCGTAAGCCTCAAAACGGGGAGAGGGCCACTTAAGCCCCAGTCTGTATTCACCATCCTGGCCAGAGCCCTCACAGGGCACCTCCCTGCCATCTATATCATGGCAGGTAACCTGACCTGTCTGTAAAAGTACACAGCCTTTTTGAGTATCAGCTATAACTTCCAAAGACTACTTCTCTTTCTTTCTTAAATCAAGTAGATACTGTCTTGCTGCCATGGCAGCCTTAGCTCCCTCACCAGAGGCTATGATGATTCTCTTTCCAAAGGCATTTGTTACATCACCGGCAGCAAAAATTCCCGTATAAGATGTTGAACAGTCTGGATTAATAATTATCTCGCCACGCTCGTTCAGCTCACATAGCCCTGAAACAAGAGAGGAGTTTGGCTGAAGTCCAATTGCCACAAACACACCCTTTGCAGGAAGCTCTATTGTCTCCTCCGAGGCAAGCCTTCTTATTACAACTGAAGATAGTATCTTATTGCCTTTAAACTCCACTGTCTTATATCCCTCGTAAATCTTCAGATTTTTAAACTTCTTTATTCTTTCGATTACAACGGGATCGGCTTTTAGTTCAGAGTCGGAGACAAGGTGGATATTTTTTGCTACAGTATGTAGATTCTCAACTATCTGCATTGCAGAGTTGCCACCGCCTACCACCACTGCATCCTCACCCTGCACAAAGGCAAGATCCTGGATATTGCCGTAAAAGACACCCCTCCGCTGGAACTCTTCCTCGCCAGGAATCTTGAGTTTTCTACGGGTCATACCTGTTGCTACGATAAGTGCCTTAGCAGTGTACTTTCTTAACTCAGATGTAACAACCCTGAAACCCTCATCAAAGGGCTCAATTTTTTCAACCTGAGACATAAGATGATCTATATAATGGGAATGTATCAACTGATCCTGAAAACGCCTGGTAAGTTCAGGGCCTGTGATAAAATCGTATCCCATATAGTTTTCGATCTTGGTGCTATCTATTGCCTGCCCTCCGAGGTCTTTTGCAATCAGGAAGGCATCTATCCTTAAGGTGGCAGCATAAACTGCTGCAGTAAGACCGGCCGGGCCGCCACCGATAATTATCAGATCGTAAGTGGTTCTTGGAAGTTTACATGCCCTATCTTTTAAAAACTTATCTCTGCACCCTTCCGAGCAAAAATAAAAGGTTTCTCCATCACATTCTGCAATTATCGCATCCTTTTCCTCCACATCCATATGACACACCGGGTCTTTTTTCATAAAACAACTCCTCAGTTTTCTAAACACCGATAGGGGGGAGACAGGCTCAGCCTTGTCTCCCCTACTATTTTTAATGACATCCAAACCCTTTAAAAGGCAATTTCTGATATATTTTTTCCTTTAAATCAAAAATCTCTTTTCTCAATTTTGATAGGGTCTCAAATTCTGTTTTTGGATTTCTTAGAGCTTCGAAATACTCAAAACGCTTCTCATTGAGCTGTTTTCTCAGATCTCGTGTTTCGTCAAGAAACTTTTGATATTTTTTAAAGTAACCTGCCCCCATACCGTAGCCAGGCCACATCATGCCAGGGCCCATCATGCCTGGACCCATCATCATACCACCACCCATCATCCGGTGCATCATTCCCATCATACCAGGACCCATCATCATTGCCGGCCCCATTCCTCTTCCCATCATACCATAGCCAAAGCCAGGGCCATACCCCATCATTCCTGGAGCCATCATTCCATAGCCACCCATCATCATACCAGGGCCCATCATAGAACCAGCACCCATACCACAGCCTCCCATCATTGCAGGCCCCATTGTATACCCGGCACCCATCATACCAAGACCATAGCCTGCTGGCATCATCTGGTATGGCATCTGTTGTGTAGCAGGCTGTTCATGTGTGGACTGCTCCATCATTCCCTGCTCACTCATCATTCCACCCATCTGAGCAAAGGCAACACCAACCATAAGCCCAAGAGTTAAAACAACTGTCAAGAACATTCGTTTCATAATTCAAAAACCTCCACTTTTAGTTTTTTTAAGTTTTCAAAACATCTGCCTCATACACTGGTCAACAGGAGCTGTGGCATTTACATGTTGAAGAGCTCTTCCTGGAAAGCTTCCGGATCTTCATTTCGTCACCTCCCTTCTCGTAATATTCTGAGTTTCTCTTCATACTCCTTGGTGGTTATCTCACCATTAGCAAGTCGTTTCTTCAAAATATCTTCGGCGTTTTCCTTCTGGCCTGTTAAATCAGAAATTCCGCTACCGTCTTTAAAAAATATGTATCTGACAATATAAATGATGGCTATAATTATGATTACCCAGAAGACTATCATAAATATCCAGCCGAGCCCAAAACCACCAAACCCCATTCCAAGACCTGTTCCGTGCATCATACAATCCCTCCTTTCCCTCCTGTATTTGCATTATACATCTTTTTGCAATAGGTTACCAGTGAAAATTTTAAAGCATTCATATCTACTCCTTTGTATTGTCTAAAAAGATCTTATCACTTAAATGCAAAGTTAATATGAAGAAACTATGAATAAATTGTGAAGAGCAGAATCAGGAGTCTGTAATTTCTTCAAGCAGTTTTGTCATAAGTAAAAGCATTGCATCTGAGTCCCACTTTCTGTAGCCCACTGCAATGCCTATTAAGTTTCCTTCAGGAGAGACTATAAAGGTTCTGGGATGGGAACGAACATCATAAAGTTTGCTCACATGGCCATCAGTATCAAGCAGAACTGGGAAGGTTAAGCCTTTCTGTTCTATAAAATTTTTGACCTGAGTTTCTTCTTCTCCCACATCAATAGCCAGCACCTCAAAAGGCCTGCCAGCCAGTTTTTTTCTGAGGTTCTCAAAGGAAGGCAACTCCTTCCTGCACCAAGATCACCATGTAGCCCAGAAGGCAAGCAGAATCAGTCTGCCAGAATACTCTTTCAGGCCTGTCACTTGCCCATCTAAACTTGGAAGGGTAAATTCGGGTGCTTTTACTTTCTGTTTCACCTCAAAGATATCGAGCCTTTTCATTAATTCTTCGACTGAAAGATCAGTCCTCAGCAGTTCAGGTATCAGGTCTGATTCACCTGACAGGGGTATCCTTCTATTAGAAAGATACCCCACAATAGCACCTACAAGCAATACTACCAGGACCAGGGGAACGGTTTTAGGTATTTTCACCTGTTCAGTCTCCTTATAAATTCATCAACATCTTCAATTCGACTTTCTATCTTCTTCAATCTGCCAAGATTAAGAAGAAGATATACTGTTACGCCAAGCCATGCTGCCGAATAAGCACCGAACAGATAAAAAAGATTATCCATGACTTACCTCCATTTCATTAAAAATTGTATTTACTCGTTCTTCAGCCCAGGAAATTCTGAACCTGATAAATATCACTATCGAAGCAAAAACTATAAATGTGAATAAAGTAACCAGCATCACCTTTACCATCAAGGGATCCAGTCCGCCCTCCTGTCTATCAAGCCTGGGATGAATAGATCTCCACCACTTTGTAGCTAACCTTACAACTGGAACATCAAGGAATCCTATTATCCCCACTATGGCAGAATATCTTGCCCTTCTGCTTTTTTCAGAAACCGCCTTCCTTACCATAAAATACCCCACATAGATAAACCATAATATCAGCATACTTACAAGCCTCGGATCCCAGGTCCACCAGACATTCCATACTGGACGGGCCCAGAAAGAGCCTGTTATAAGAACAAGGGTTGCAAAGAGAAGGCCTACCTCACCAGCCGAACTTGCCAGGCAATCCCAGTAGGGGTTCTTTTTTATAAGATAAATTATACTCGATACAAAGAGGACACCAAATCCCAGGTACGCACTTATTGCAAGAGCTATATGTAGATAGAATATTCGCTGCACATCACCCATTATTCTCTCGGTTGGAGCTACCTGAAAAATTAAATAAAAGCATAATGGAAACAGCACAGTTAGTGTTAACAACAGCATCTTTGTTAATCTGAATGATTTCATTCTATTCCTCCACAATATGTTTAAATAGCATCAACGATACAGTAAGATAAAGTAGATCAAAGACAGCAAGCATCTTCAACCACTTGAGCAATGCCCCCCCTGTTGTATTATTTAATATCAGATCTGTAGCAGAAACACCTGCTATAAGTACAGGGACAACAACGGGTAAAAATAAAAAAGGAAGTATGATTTCACCAAATCTGGAACCCGTGGAAAGAAATGAAAAAAGCGTCCCAACCGCAGAAAACCCAATACTTCCAAGCAACAGTGGAAGTGTAAGGGCTGGTAATCCCTTTATAAGGGCATCATAATTAAAGAGCACCACAAAGGAGACTATTGTAAACAACTCCATGAAAAGTAGAAAAATCAGATTGCTAATAACCTTTGCAATATAAAATACCTCCATAGAAACAGCTGAAAAAAATACATTCAGATACGCGCCATCCTCTCTTTCTGATAAAGATGTCTTTCCCATCCCCAGTACGCCAGAGAATGCAAATACCACCCAGAGAATACCTGGTGCTAATGAAGAGACATTATCTTTGTCTATATCAACAGCCAGATTAAAAACCACTATAAGAAGCAGTGAAAGAAAAACCATTATACTGAGGGCCTCTTTTGCCCTGAACTCAAGAAGAATATCCTTTTTAACAATTGAAAGGGTATTACCTACAAACTTCATTTCTAAGCCTTTCCTGAATCAAAGACTCATTGACCTCTGTCTTATCATGAAACAATGTAAGATTACCTCTTTCAAGGAGAGCCACTCTGTCGGCTATCTGGCAACCCTCGTTTATTAAATGAGTGGCAATAAAAAGGCTGGTACCTTTTTCCCTCAACGCCATGAGTTTGTTTAGCACTCTATCCTTCCATCCCAGATCAAGGCCGGAAAATGGCTCGTCGAGCATTAAAAGCGAAGCCCCACTGATGATTCCTTTCATAAGAGCAAGCCTCCTCTTCATTCCCTGCGACAGGGCCTTTACCGGATCGTTTCTTCTCTGCCACAAACCAAACTCCTCCAGTGTCTCCTCTATTGAATTCACCATGGCCGTACCGTTTCGCATACTTAGAAAAAAGCGGATATTTTCCATTACGGTCAGCTCTGAATACAGGCTGTTTTTGTGACCAAGATAGTAAATACCACCCTGTTTTATAACCTGGTCTTCAACAACAACTCTACCTCTGGTAGGTGGGGTTATGCCTGCAGAAATTTTAAGAAGTGTAGTTTTTCCAGCACCGTTATGTCCAAATAGCACTACAATCTCAGCCTTGTCGATTTTTAAGTTTATTCCCCTGAGAACCGGCCTTAACCCGTAGTTTTTTGAAATATCAATAAGAGTTAGCACTTTTGCTGCTCCCCTTCTGCAAGGGTCTTTAATCTGCTTTTTAATACCTTAATAAAAGGTAAATATGGATTGCTATTACTTCCAGCGTCTTTATCTATATTTTCAAGCAGACCCTTCAGTTTCTCAATCTCTTTGCGTCTATAAAACAGGGTGGTATTTA
>JAADIE010000073.1 GCA_013151495.1 Nitrospirota bacterium
TTTTCATACCCAGATTGTGCTTTGTCCTGGTTTTAACGACGGTGATGATCTGAGAAATACCATACAGGATCTTTTGAAATTCTATCCCTACCTTCAATCTGTAGCAGTGGTACCTGTGGGACTTACAAGGTATGTAAAAACAGCCTTAAAACCTGTTGAAAAGGAGGATGCCCTTGCTGCGATAAACACCATAGAAGAGTTCCAGAAAAGATGTATAAAAAAGTTTGGCGACCCTGTGGTTTATGGAGCTGACGAGCTTTATCTGAAGGCCGAGAAGCGTTTTCCTGCTCTTCGTTACTATGGCGACTTTCCACAGATAGAAAATGGTGTGGGACTGATAAAATGGTTTCTAACCAGGGCAAAAAGAATCAGATATCCCAGGATGTTTTCTAAAAAAAGATTCTTAACCATAACCGGTGTTTCATTCTTTCCTTTTCTTGATGAGTTTTTGCAGGGACTAAAGGACAGGGTATCTATCAGACCAATAAAGGTAGTAAACGAGTTCTTTGGTAAGTCTGTAACTGTAACAGGGCTACTAACAGGAAGGGATATAATAAAATCAACCGTAGATATAGCCAGTGATTACGATGTTCTGCTTTTGCCAGATGTGGTTTTAAGGGATGGTGGAGACCTGTTGCTTGATGATGTCTCGGTTGATGATATCAGGGATATTCTACAAATTGATGTAAGGGTTATTGAATCAACCCCTCGAGGATTAATAAGGGCAATGGAGGAAAAATGAGGATTAATGCAAGCACAAAAATAACCGGCATCATAGGCTGGCCAGTTGAACACTCAAAATCCCCCCTTATGCATAATGCTGCCTTTGATGCCCTGGGTTTAAACTTTTGCTATATTGCCATGCCCGTAAAACCCGAAGCCCTGGAAGAGGCAATAAAAGGAATTAAGGCCTTAAATTTTCTGGGTATTAATGTAACCATACCCCATAAAGAGACGGTCATGAAATATCTTGATCGGATTGATGAAGAGGCAAGATTTATTGGTGCGGTTAACACCATAAAAAACGAAGATGGGATGCTGGTTGGCTACAACACCGATGGTCGAGGGTTTATGGAATCCCTAACCGAAGAGGGCATAGACACTACTGGAAAAAATGTATTCATAGTTGGGGTAGGGGGGGCTGCCAGGGCAGTTTCCTATTATTTGTGCCAGAAGGCAGCAAGACTATGGCTTCATGGAAGAAACATGCAAAAGGCAACAGCACTTGCCAATGATCTGAAAAAAATTTCCTCCTGTGTTGCAGTTACAGAAACAAAAGACAACATCCAGTTTGCCGATATTATAATTAACGCTACCCCTCTTGGAATGAAAGACACCGATCCTCTGCCTTTTGATCCAGAGAGGTTAAGAAAAGATCAGGTTGTTTGTGATTTAATCTACTGGGAAACTCCACTACTCAGGGCAGCCAGACAGCAGGGCTGCAAAACCATTGATGGTCTCGGCATGCTGCTATGGCAGGGAGTTCTTGCCTTTAAAATCTGGACAGGCATAAAGCCCCCTATTGAGCTAATGCGTGAGCATCTAAAAAAGTCTCTTTAGGAATTCACCTGCTGGAGACTCCTTAGAACCATTGTTTTTAAAGAGTTCCTTTTGGAGTTTCTGCTTTATTGTCTTCTCTATACCTCTTTTCAGATAGGCAGGATTTAGCCCTACCGATGGGTTGTCTGCCCTTCCTGTTATCTTAAGCGGTAGTTCTGTCCAGCCATTTTCATCCTTAAATAGACCAACCCTTGTGATTCTTGAGGCAAGTCCACCACTTGCCTCAGGCGAAAGCCTCAGCATAACAGTAAGATCAAGCCTGCCATCAAGGGTTGCAACACCCTGGGTGTTTGCCTTCATATAATCAGAAATGATATCACCCTTGATTTTAACCTTCTGGTTTCTTACCTTGAATAAAAACCTTGCGCTTGAGAAAGTGAGGTTACGAAACCTGCCAAGTCCTGTAAATACTGAGATGGCCTCTGTTATCTTTGACCGTTTTATCTCACCCTTTGAAAGCTCAGCCGTAAGACTACCCTTTAAAGTCTTTTTGGCAAGCAAAACCGGATCAGAAACAGCCGCAGAGTATTTCAGGCTGAACTGCCCTGATGCCTTACCCTCTGCCTCCACCACATCGCCTCCCGCAAGCTTCATCTTTAAAGGCTTAACAGTAAAGATCTCGTCTCTGTATGTAAAGGCCATCAAAAAGTCCTTTATCCTGTACCCCTTATAAAGGGCCTCATCCACCATCATCCTGCCTTCAGCTGTAAGATTAAGCGGAGCACCCACCACCCTGTCAGGGGCCGTCTTTCTGGCCCTGGTCTTTTTCCCATTCTTAGTTTTACTGCCTTCAGGCACGAGGGCAAGCAGTTTTTCCAGGTCCAGATGTTTTGAGTAAAGCTCTGCCCTGATATGTGGCTTTTTGAATATATTGGTTACGGTAATCTTTTTGTTAATACTGTCGCCATCAAGTGTTACGGTAAAGTCTCCCTTTAATTCATCACCCTTAATCTCAACCGATCCATCACCTGTTATCTTTCTGTCACCATAGTCCAGGCTCAGGCTGTTAAGCTCCATCCTTCCATCAATATCAGGTACAGCCCTGTCCTTGTCCATAGAAAAGCTGAAGCTCATATTTGAGAAAGCGTTAATGGTTGGCAGAAACTTAGAGGCATCCTCAAACCTTACCAGTGCATCCCTGATCAACACCCTGTTGGTCACCAAACTTACAGGAAGTGTCTTTTCTTTGGTCTTCTGCTTTTTGGATATCCTTTCGGGCTTTTTTGCCTTTGCCAGAAGATCCAGGATATCCTGATAGTTCATCTTTCCGTTAGGATCTCGTACCAGCAGTATGGTTGGTTCAATTATCTGAAGGTCTGTAATAACAAGCTGTTTCTTAAGTAGCGGTAACAGGCTATACTTGATAACAAACTCCTTTGCACTGATAAAGTCCTTCTTACCATCTGCCTCTTTGAGACTGATCCCCTCAACCCGCACACCACTGAAAAGCGATACCTTTATTTCACTGATACCTGCTTTTCTACCGGTTGCCTCTTCGATTCTGGGGATTATAAGGGCCTTCAGTTTATCACTTGAAAGATAACTCCTGACAACTAATCCAAGAGCTATAACTGCAACGATTATCAAAACCGCCACAGCAGCCAGCACTATAACCAGTTTTTTCTTCATAACTATCCCCCAGTTATTTAATTACTATTCGACATATGACGTTATGGCTTTTTTAGACAGGGGATATTAATTTTTCGTATCATTCTCGCAGGCCCTCCCTGGTCTACTCCGAGGAAATTTTGCGTGCTTGCCATCACGGCAAGCACTTTGCAAAATTAAACCCACTCAAAATTAATATCCCCTGTCCTTTTACCTTCTTAGTTATGTCATTACCATACACAACTAATCTCTAAATCTCTTTCAAGGCCTCAATTACCGAATCCACATGTCCCTTTACCTTCACATTTCTCCAGACCTTCTTTATCATTCCATCGGGTGAGATAATGAATGTAGTTCTTATTACTCCCTCCCTTGTCTTTCCATAAAGCTTCTTTTCACCCCAGGCGCCGTATGCCTTGAGAACCTCTTTGTCTGGGTCGCTAAGGAGTATGAAATTAAGACTGTGCTTTTTCTGAAAGTTCTGGTGGGACTTCACAGAATCAGGGCTTACCCCAACCACTGTAGCAAGTCTTGTGATTCGGTTCATGTTGTCCCTGAAATCACAGGCCTCCTTTGTACAACCAGGGGTATTGTCCTTTGGATAAAAATACAGGACCAGCGGCTTCTTACCACCAATAAG
This sequence comes from Nitrospirota bacterium, assembly GCA_013151495.1. Taxonomy (GTDB): domain Bacteria; phylum Nitrospirota; class Thermodesulfovibrionia; order Thermodesulfovibrionales; family JdFR-85; genus JAADIE01. Next base: position 3,809 of record JAADIE010000073.1, read on the forward strand.
GTCTTTCAGACAGAACTCACCCTCTTTACCCTTTTTGTCAATTCCCTTTAAACAAAACTCAGGTGCTTTATCGCCAGGTTCAAGCATTACAGACCTCCTTGATAAAAATTATTGGGCTTTAAACCTGTAACCATCTACCGATGAAAGCACCACAAAAAGGTTATCCATTATCTGCTCTTTACTCATTCTATATGACTGAAAAGTGCTCCTTTTGAGCAAAAACTTACTCTTACAGTCACGGCCTTCTGAGCCGTCAAGGGGCCTGAGGGCCGTTGCCATAAAATCAATTTCCTGAACCGGAAAGGGGCTTTGAAAGACCAGCCCCTCAGGTCTGTCCACTATCCTGAGAGTGAACATCATTGGATTATGTCTTTTAGCAACAACATAAGACTTGTAGGCCTTCTCTGGAATATAATATTTATAACCCTTTCTGCTCATGTCAGGAAACACTTCTTTACCCTTAATTGACCCAAAATCCTTGCTCCAGTAAAACTCCAGCTCTACTGGTTCAGTATACCCCTTTCTAAGCAGCCTGTAAATATACCAGCGATAGGGCCTGTCTGAAGGCTCGTCCATACCTACCCCCTCAGGATATTCCTTATCGTAATCAATACAGAATGGCTCCTGGGGATTAATAAGGCCGTAGCCCTGAGGTAGCACGAAGGAAACTACAACAATTCTCTGGCCATCTGGCAAAAGATACTCCTTTGTAGTATCTATCTTAAAGGGCAAGGGCATCTTTTTTGCCTTCCTGAGTGCCTCCTCTACACTTTGAGAAACCCACTCAAGCGGCACCTCTGAGAGCATCTCCTGATACCTCTTTTCTGAGGCTGCAGGTGGTGGAGTTTTGCCAGTTATCATACCAATCAGTTCCCTCAAAGCGGCATTACTGTAGACCTGATCCATACTATCAACAATTTGTCTCTTAAGCAAGGGAACAAGTGGCCTGAAGACACCTCTTTTGTCTTGATCTATAGAGACCAAACTCTCCCTTATGGCTTTTATAACGATATTAAACCTGTAGGTGTCCTTTCGGTTAATCTTCTTAAGAAGGGAAGTATAAAACTCGACTGTTTCACTGTCAGCTGGCAGAGGTACAAAACCACTGGTATTAGAAGTATAGAAAGGCTCTCTGCGTTTCACAAAGCGGTTATAATAATTAACCACCTCAGATATCTTATTATTGAGGCTTTCTTTCAGATAAAATTCAAGTAGTATCCTTTTACCCTCTGGTCCCAGCATGTAATTAAGAGTGGGAGTCTGCACATCGCAGGTAATCCACTGTTCGGTATTGTTCATGAAAAAATCAAGCAACTGTTTCCTGAACCTAAGGGTTACTTTCTCAGACAGTTTTGCCGCCTCTTCAAGCCTCTTTAGCCTCTCTTCAAAGGGTTTATCCACTGACTGAAACGATGTCATGATAAGAGACTCCGCTTTTATCTCATCAGGTATATCAATTGCTGAGATCATCCACACCTTCCACCATCTGAGATGTTTGTTTAACGCCCTGCCAAAGGGCTCTCTGAGTGCCTGTGGAATTGCCAGTGCATCATAGTCATACCCATCAATACTGCCTTCTGAGATCAAACGGGCTAATTTTTCCACGCCTTTTTCAGAGTGCGCAAGCCCTTTCAGATAAACACCAAGTATCAAAAGTCTGAAGTTCGGATCTTTAGTATAATTGTACATTTCTTCCAAATACCGCATTGCCTCCTCAGGGAACACCTCCGAGGTGGTTAATGCCTGTAAAATGACCTTTTTTTCATATTGATCTATCTTTTTCAACAATCTAACTGCCAGGGAAAAGCTCTTCTCGTCCCAGGCCCTGCAAAGGCCAATAAAACCGGCAAGTTGTACTCTACTCTGAAGGTTCCCTTTCTCAAGGTAAGGCTTTACCTCAGAGACAAATTCACAGTATGAGTTTCTATTAGTTAATATATTCATGGCAGCCTGTTTAACTCTAAGGTCTTCTGCCCTGGTTGCAAGGGCAAGCACCAGTCTTTTTACCTCAAATGGATGGCTGCCACAGTAGTTAAGCCACTGTAGCATGGCAATCACGGTAGTTGTATCCCTGGATTGAAGCCTCTTAAGGGCTACTCTTATGGCATTTTTGACTTTATCTTTAAGTTCATCGCAAAAGAGTTTCTTCTCAAGGTTTTCTATTGCAGCCCTAACCCTCAGACTCTGGTGTTCTTTAAGCATGGTCCACAGGCCTGCCTTTTTAATCATTGAGGGATTTTCAAAAAATCCATTAATCAGTTCAATGGCGCCTGCCTCAGGAAGTCCTCTGGCATATCGCCTGGCTTCTTTATACCTGCCTGCTTCAATCAGGAGCACAAGCAGTTTTCCCCTGAAGATAGGATCCTTTTCCTCCTTCAGCCTTCTTGATATGGCCTCCCCAAGATCTATTGCTTCAGCCCTGAGGGCCTGAAAACTCAGATAGCTACACTCTTCTGCCATTTTGCCATCCATAAACCTTTCAAAGAGCAGTTTGATACCATCCAAACCAGATATCCTGAACATAGCCACTCCTTCATTACAATACCGTCTGTCGTAGAGAATGTAATAAAGGCTTTTCAGGACATCGTTTTTTACTGAAGGAATCTTTTCAGGGTGGCTCCGTATGTATTGAAGCAAATAGGAATAATTTTCAGGCCTTCTGGTAAGGTAGCCTTCAATTAGCCTTTTCAGGTCTTCTGGCTGAAGATCAAGCTGCACAAGGGCAGCCACTGCCTGGTCTGCCTCTTGAGAGTCACCTTTCAGAGCCTTTTTCAGAAGGATCTCTTTTTTCCAGGGACCACCTTTTTGTTTGATAAACTCAATTACGCCTGGCTCTGAGGTGTGCTCTTTAAGTGCCTCATAAAGGTCCTTCCTTGAAGACAGGAGTTTATCTGGTACCAGATAAAGTACCTCAAGTGCGTCTTTTAAAAGATAGGGCTCACTTTTAATAACAGGTACAAGGGCATCAATGAGTTTGTCATCAGGGCCAAGGCTGCCAGACTTGATCTCATAGGCAATTTGCTGAAGTGCCTTTCTGGCTACATCTACATAGGGCGTGTAGGAAAGCACCTTTATGGGAGAGGCCCTCTCAGCACCTTTGGCATTAACAGCAAAACTAATGACAATAACAAGGCTAATCAGTACCTTCAATGGCATAATAAATCGGTACCTCTTCAACAACACTGTTTTGCTGAGAGTTACTAATAAATATTAAAGTTTGTTTCAGTACAATTCTATAAGAGAAGATTCCCTCCAGAAGGCCGTAAACATTGGTTTCGCTACCGGAAAGTTGCTGTAAAACCATTGTGGTGTCCGATTCAGGCCTCAGTATATTTTGCTGAAAGTAATACTTCCTGCTTAGCCTTTCAGGAAGCCTTACCAGAAGTGGCAGTTGGTATTGCTTCTGCTGTCCCAGTATCCTGTATGTTGTATTCTCCAGATCAAGTACAATAGCCTTCTCCCCAACTGGTACAACCACTTCGGAACCGCGCCAGGAATGCCCCTGTATTGTATTTTTATCCGAGATATAAAGGTCGTAATTACCATCTTTGTAGACAATGAGATATCCAGGCAACACCGATGGTGAACACTTTATATAAATACAGTGAAAACTCACGGGTACCACCAGGGTATTCTCAGAACATAACATTGGACGAAGGGAATCAGGTAGAACCGAGGCAACCTTCCACTTCATAATATAGGCTTGTTCCTTCCACCATGTAATCGGAACGATCTTTTTCTCAAAAGCCCTCTTCAGGAGATCTTCAAGACCAATAAAAAATGTGGATTTACCACCATACTCATCAAGAAAATTAAAGGCCAGTTTATTCTCTTTTCCAAGGTCTAAAACCACTGCATAGCCCTGCCTTTTTCCGTAACAGCCCTGAACCATTGCAGTCTGAACGAACTCATCCTTATAGGTAATCTCAAAGTGAGGCTCTGACTCGAGAACCTGGTCTACCCTCTGACTATCAGTCCTGGGAATTATCCAGTATTTCTCTGTAAGCCCTCTTTTTTTTCTTACAAGAAGGGTCCTGTCGGTAAAGGCCACCGGCTTAATACTAGCAAATGAGGATTTATAGTTCATAAGCGAATAGTAGTATGATTGCCTAACCGGTATCAACCTCAGTGGCCCGGGTCTGTTTACCTGAAGATTCAGTGTTGCTCTGTACTGTCTGACAGGTATTTCTTTGAGCCTTCTTTCGAGTTCCTCCAGGTCAGATAGGTTACCACTGAATTTATCATAAACCTCTCTGGTCTTTTCAATGTCCCTGCCAGTGCCAATGATCTCAATTTTATGCACTCCAGGTGCAACTTTAACTGAATAAATCTTTTTTCTTAATAAATCTTTTTTACTGATATCTAAAGGCCTTTTTCCATCAATCAGAACATCTGAGTCGAAAATAGAATCGTCCATGCTAACAACGAGCGTAACCCAATCATTTGAAATAGTACTTCCCTGTTCAGGATAAATAATCTTTACGGGATCCTTTAAAGTAGAAGAATTATTAGCAGTACCAGAACAAGAAGCGATAATAAACAAAAGTAAAAACACAAACAGAAAGTTAAGACCGGTCTTCATACTCTAACTATGGCCCTCCTGTAAGTAGTGGTTATCAAAATCAGGAAAGGGCACTACGAATCTCTTCCTCCCCATAACCCACTATAACTTTTTCGCCACCATTTATTACCAGTGTAGGGAATGTCTCGCGAGGATTAAATCTTCGCACTTCAATTAAAAGTTTTTCTCGGGTCTCTTTATCTATTGTATCAAGATCAACCACAACTGCGTCCACTCCCAACTCTTTCAGCAGGTTTTTAGTTTTCTTGCAAGCAGGGCATGTGCTAAGGGCAAATAAGACAATCTTTTTCCTGTCAGACATTGTTCACCTCTTTTATTTTTTATACAATAAAGTTTATCACTATGTAACGGCATTACTCAACCTGGATAAGCCTTTTTGCAGCCTCCCGGGTAGCCCTTAATGCCTCAGGATGCTTCAACACCTCGCCCTTAGCATCTATACTTTTAAAATATATAAACTCGTGTTTGGGCACATCAATAGTCCTGAAAAAAGCGGTTACAGTAGCATTGGATGCCTCGAAACCACGCTCTCTTGCCATACCACCAACCAGGATAAGAAGTCCCTTTCTGTCTTTCTTATCCGAGATAGGCTGCTTAAGAAGATATTTTTTGCACCACAGGGCCTGACATCTATCTATTAATGCCTTAAGCTGTGCTGGCACCCCAAAGAAAAATACCGGGCTTACCACCAATACCCTGTCAGCCTCTTTTATGGCATCAAAAACACTATCCATATCATCCTTAATGATACACTGTCCTGTCTCCACACACCCATCGCAGTTAAGACATGGGGCAATCTTCATTGTTGCTGCCTTTATAACAATTACCTCCTGTCCTTCAGCTTCGATTACCTTTAGAGCCTCTTTCAGAAGGATCTCTGAGTTACCCTCTTTCCTGGGGCTTCCGTGAATAGCCAGAATCTTCATTACTTAAACCTCCATAATAGCTCACTATCGTCCAATAAACGATGATAACTTATTGTACAGGGGATATTAATTTTGAGCGGTTTCAATTTTGCGATTTGCCATGGAAAGCAAATCGCAAAATTTCTTCGCTGGCAGACACGGAGCCCCGAAAAGTCACAGACTTTATGGGGTGCCTTGGGAGATGAAAAATTAATATCCCCTGTATTTTCCCTGGACACTACTGATAATAGCTTTAATAAAGAGGGCAGGTTCTTTAGACCTGCCCTCTTTATTAATCAATCTTTTTAAAGGCCTCTTTTTTGGCCCCACATATCGGACAGGTATCAGGCGCCTCTTTTTCTACTGTATTTCCACATACCTGACAGACATAATAATCTACCTCTTCATTGCTTCCGAGATTCTCAAGTGCCTTCCTGTAAAGATCGGCATGGATCTTTTCAACCTCATTGGCAAAGTTGAAGCTTCTAAGAGCACTCTCATTTCCTTCTTCCTTTGCCTCTTCAATCATCTTTGGGTACATACTCTGGAACTCATAGGACTCTCCGTTAATTGCCTCTTGCAGGTTCTCTCTCGTGCTCTTTATACCGCCCAATTCCCTCAGGTGGTTATGTGCATGAATAGTTTCGGCGTAAGCAGCTGCCCTGAACAACTTGGCTACCTGTACATAGCCTTCCTGTTCTGCCTTAATGGCAAAAGCAAGATACTTTCTGTTTGCCTGTGATTCACCAGCAAAGGCCTCCTGAAGATTCTTTTCTGTTTTGGACATAAAACACTCCTCCTTTCATGATCTGAAATTAAAATCTCAAACCAGATATTGTAAATCTTAAATCAAAAATCTGAAATCTGAAAATAACTACCCTTCTATCAACTCCATGGGCTGGCCACAGCAGACCAGCTCTCCACCTCCAGCCTTTGTTACCACAACCTCGTTTCCACAGATATTACAACGATACTTTTCTCCTTCTTTTTTAACTGGCATACATTCAACCCTCCTTTCATGAGAAAATTTTTAAAGGGGTGGAGCGGCTTCATCTGACCTTATCACCAACAGTTAACCACTAACTAAGTTCTGTGGTCTTTGGTACTCCTATAGTTGCCATATATATAATGGTCTCGTCTGTTCCGTCCACGCCCAGTAGTCTGTTTAACCAGTCATCAAAAAATGCTCCAATACCACAACAACCCAGGCCACACACCTCAGCAGCAAGATAAAGGTTCTGGCAAATGTGGCCAGCATCCAGATATATATATCTGTAAGCCCTTTCAAGGTATTTCCACTTTGAACGATTAACCACAGCCGTCCACAAAAAGACTACCTGTGCCTTCTGAACCATAGACTGCATTAATGCAGCCTGGGCAAGTTCGTCTTCACTAATGTCATCTCTGACCAGTTCTAACTCGAACCTTCTAACATTATAATGCCAGAGGCCTTTTTTTAAAGACTCAACAGCTCTTACAAAGATATAGGTTTCAACAGGATAGAGTGCGCCTGCTGAAGGTGCAGTTCTAAACAATGTATTACCATAACGGGCTGTGACCCCCTGAGTTGCCCATATCAAGAAGCTTAAATCATCAAGTTTCAGCCTCCTGTCTGCCCTGTAGGCTCTTCGAGAGCGTCTTTTAAGTAGTGCCTCAGCAAGCGACAGGTTATATCTGGATAGGTCTATCTCGGGCAGTTGCACACTACGCACCGAGTCCGGATATTCCTTAAATGGCTCCGGTCGTTTAATCCAGTCAGGCACATGACCTCCCATATCGTGGGGGTCATACTTTGTTTCTTCCTGAAACCTATCGCCAATGTCTTTCCGCATAATATTCCCTTAATTTAATTTGTAAGGAGGGCAGAGCCCTCCGTAGTTTGCCTATTGTAAGGCCTCATAAACCTTTCCAACCAGATCGGCTGAGGGTTTAAGGGTCTTATCACCCTCGTCTTTCCACTTGGCAGGACAGCCCTCATCTGAATGTTTAGACAGATAGAGGTTTGCTTTGAACTTCCTCATTAACTCATCGATATTCCTTCCAAGGTTGTAATAGTTGACCTCTGAATTTAATAAGGTTCCGTCCGGACTGATAATAAAAGTACCCCTTAAGGCAAGACCTGTCTGTTCATCATAAACACCAAACATCCTTGAGATTCTACCTGTTGGGTCTGCACCCATCGGGTATTTAACCTTTTCAAGAAGTTTTTCATCTCTTTGCCATGCAAGATGGACAAACTGGGTATCGGTACTAACAGTAACAACCTCTGCACCCATCTTTTTGAATCGATCGTACTGCTCTGCCAGAGCAGCCATCTCGGTAGCTCAGACAAAGGTAAAGTCTGCAGGATAGAAAAACAGAATAGTCCATTTACCTGCCTTCTTTGCCTTTTTCAGGGAAAACTTGCCAAAATCTCCTTTTGAAGGCTCAAAGGTATCCATTTCAAAGTCTGGTACCTTCTGCCCCACCTTAAGCCCACAGCAAATCTCTTCGGACATATAGCACCTCCTGATATTTTTTTATTAGTTTAGGTTGTGTTAAACACAACCAGATAAAAAATCTAATTTCTAAATCCAAAATCTGAAATCTAAAATCTTAAATCTAAAATCTGAAATCTTAAATTAATTATTCTGTAATAGTTATCTCCTTGGTAGCCTCCCACTGACCGTGAAGATTACACCTTTCGATTACCCTCAGAGTGGAAGTCCTGTGTTTACCACCCTTTACGAATGTTAATGTAATTTCTGGTCTTGTAAATACTGGTGTCAGGTCTACCCTTGCATTAAAGTTCTGACCAAAATACACCTCAATCCACTGAATGTGGTGTCCCTCTTCCATAACATGAGGCATTGATCCTACTTTTATGGTCACCTGAAAGGGCTGGCCTGATTTAACGGTGTCAGGGCATTCAATAACCGGAGTATGTTTTTTCTCAAGGTCCGTCATGTTTGCTGGATCCTGAGGTCTGTTAATTCCACAAAACAGACTTTTTTCCGACATAAGTCACCTCCATAAGGTTTTTGATTTAAGGTTTTCATCAGGTTAAAAAAGACTCAAACCTATCCTATCTTTTCAAATTCTTCCTTTGAAGCATTGCAAACCGGACATCGCCAGTCTTCTGGTAATTCTTCAAAGGGTCTTCCCTCCTTATCCTCCTTATAAAGCCATCTGCACATGGCACAACGCCAGAGGGTATTGTCTTTTCGTTCACCATAGTTTTCTACCTACTGTCTCCCATCCTCTTTCGTTCCACTGAGTTAAAAAGGGAGGTAAATAGCCTGAATATATTTCCTTATCCTGGGCATCCTCAACCTTTACTGTTATAACAACATCCTCCTTCTTCACTGTGTATCCCCAATCGTGGTTTTCTTTTGTATCTGGAGCCGTCATTTTAGCAATAAACTCATAGCCTTTTTTCCTTTTCTTAACTCTTGACCACGAATAACAACACCTGGCTATGGATGTGCAGCCACACCTGCCACTTTTAAGCTCAAGGCCATCTATTCTGAAGCCACCCGGTATTTTCTGAACCTGTACACTCATAGTAACACCTAATAAGTTAATCACTAATCCCGACCAGCGATGATTAAATAAGCTGGCCGGGATCTACCGTTCTTAAACTGGCTCAAAGGCATCCTTTGGCGCATTACAGACCGGACATGCCCAATCCTCCGGAAGCTGATCAAAGGGAGTGCCCTCTTTCGAATCATCGTAAATGTAACCACAAACAGTGCATCTGTACTGCATTGGTCTTCCTCCTTTTTATTGAAATTTTTTATGATACTCTTTAACTGCCCGAGCAAAAGCCCTTCCAAAGTCATAACACTGCTTTTCCTCTTCTGCCGATGGTCGGTACTGAACCTGCAAACCAGGCTCGTATCTTTCAAGCTTCATATTTTCGAATTCCTGATAGAGCCATTTAACAGCACCTCCACCCCAACCATAGCTACCAAAGGCACCAACAATCCTGTTTGATGGTCTCAGACCTCTTAAATGAGTGATAAACTCTGCTACCGAAGGAAAAACCTCGTTATTTAGTGTTGGCGAACCAACCAGTAGGCCTCTCGATTTCCAGAACTCTTTAATAGCCACACTCATTGGAGTTGCCCTGAGTTTTATAACCTTGCAATCAACCCCTTCATCCTTGATTCCCTGCATAATTGGTTGTGTCATTATCTCTGTGCTGTGCCACATGGTATCGTAGATAACAGCAACCCGCAGATTTGTCTTTCCTTCGGCCATATCAAGGTACATCTCAACAGGTCTCATGGGCTCTTTACGCCATATAATGCCATGATCAGGTGCTATCATCTCGATCTCAAGCCCCATATCCTGTATCTGTTTGATCTTGCTTTTGATAAGCTTCCCAAAGGGCATGAGGATATTGGCATAGTAATCAACAACCGCATCTTCCAGCTCTGCGTGGGAAGCACACTCAACAAACTCGTCATCAAACCTTGCTGTTGTAGCAAGATGCTGTCCAAAGGCATCCTGGGATATTAATAGTTTTGCCTCTTTAACATAGGTCATCATACTATCTGGCCAATGGAGCATTGGTGTTTCAATAAACATCAGCGTATATTTACCAATCCTAACCTCATCGCCAGTCTTTACTATTTTTATATTCCATTTGCTTGTATCGAAAAACCTGTCCATTCCCTGTTTCCCACGGCCTGTAGTGTATATAGTCACATGG
>JAADIE010000061.1 GCA_013151495.1 Nitrospirota bacterium
CTTTCTCTTAACACTTGGCTTCTCGTAATGCTCCCTCTTTTTGATCTCAGAGAGTATACCCTCCTTTTCACACTGCTTTTTAAATTTCTTGAGTGCTACTTCGAAGGACTCACTCTCTTTAACACTTACCGTAGGCATTAAATATACACGCTCCTCTCCATTGTTATATTTAATGTTTTTTGGAAGTGTATTAATATACCAAGTCTGAAGAATTCATGTCAAGAAAAATTCTGTAAATACAGCCTGTTATAAGTATCTTGAGTTTTTTTGATATAATCAATGCCATGTTAGACCTACTGAAAATATTTGCGGTATTTCTCTTCATCCTTTTTCTTTTAAGAAAAAAGGTACAGGTAGGTTATACACTTTTAATAGCCTCTGCCATGTTAATAGTTCTTTATTTTCCCACCCCAGATAAAATTATGAAGATAATAAAAAATACCCTTTTTGCCCATATAACCTTTGTACTACTCATAGCCTTAAGTACCATCAGAATGTTTGAGATGATATTAAGAGAAAACAGGGTACTTGATGAGATGATGAAAACCATGGAGGCAGTTCTTAAGAACAAAAAGCTGGTAACCATCTCAATGCCTCTATTAATTGGCATGATGCCTTCGGTTGGTGGTGCCTACTTTTCTGCCCCAATGGTTGAAGAAGCCACCAGAGACATAAACCTCTCAGCCGAAGAAAAGAGCTTTGCCAACTACTGGTACAGACATCCCTGGGAGTTTATCCTCCCCCTGTATCCAGGTATCGTACTTGCCTCTGCAATAACCTCTATACAACTCAGAACCCTGATTCTGATGAATCTGCCCTATGCATTGGCCATGTTTTTTGCTGGTTTTCAATTCATCAGGGCAATTAAAGGAAAAAGGAATCCAACCAGTAAATATAAACCCGTATTTCTGTCTTTTGTTCCTCTTCTGATATTACTTTTAATGGTAATAGTATTAAATATCCAGCTCCAGAATGCGCTGCTAATGATTGTTATAGGCCTGCTTCTGTATTACAGATATCCGATTAACAAAACTCTGAAGGTAATAAAACATGGTTTTTCATTAAATATAATTTTCCTGATTCTTGGTGTGGTATGCTTTAAAGAGACCCTTGAAGTATCAGGTGCTGTTAATAATATCAGTGCATTTTTTAAGGAAAATAATATCCCCCTTTTACCTGTAATTTTTATGCTACCCTTTATCACAGGCATTCTTACCGGTATAACGGTAGGATTCGTCAGTAGCACATTCCCTTTGATTCTTAGTCTGGCAGGTACATCCCCCCATGTGTTTTCCTTTGCCTTTGCTGCAGGCTATGTGGGGGTGCTTCTGTCACCTGTACATGTCTGCTTAATTCTTACCAGAGAGTACTTCAGGGCAGATATGTTGCTTATTTACAGAAAAATACTACCTGCCACTTTGGCCATAATGCTGATAGCAATTATTGAGTATCTATTCTATACCTACTAAGCTGCCTTATCCAACTCAAAGGCCTCATGTAATGCCCTTACAGCAAGCTCTGTGTATTTGTCCTGAATCACACAGGAAACCTTAATCTCAGAGGTGCTTATCATCATAATGTTAATACCATGATTAGCCAGGGTCTCAAACATCCTGGCAGCCACTCCAGAATGAGTCTTCATACCAACCCCAACAATCGATACCTTTGATATGTTGTCATCCACCAATACCCCCTGAGCACCAAGATCGTTTGAAAGCTCTTCTGAAATCTTAACTGCCTTTTCCTTATCTGTTTTGGGAACAGTAAAGGAAATATCTGTTGATTTACCATCACTACTTATATTTTGTACTATCATATCAACCACTATGTTAGCATCAGCAATAGTCTTGAACAGACGGGCTGCAATACCGGGTTTGTCTGGCACTCCGAGTATGGTAATCTTAACCTGGTTTTTATCATAAGCTACTCCAGAAACCATTACCTTTTCCATGTCTGTATCCTCCTTACATACTAATGTGCCTGGTCGATCTGTAAAACTCGACCTTACAACAAGGGGCACATTGTATTTCATTGCAAACTCAACAGATCGTGTTTGAAGCACCTTTGCCCCTGAACTTGCAAGCTCGAGCATCTCCTCATAGGAAATCTTCTCCAACTTTCTTGCTTCAGGTACTATGTTGGGATCGGTAGTAAAAACACCTTCAACATCAGTATATATTTCGCACAGATCTGCATTAAGTGCCCATGCTATGGCCACTGCGGTCAGGTCAGAGCCACCTCTTCCAAGAGTAGTAACATCTTCGTCATCTTCAGCAATACCCTGGAAACCTGCCACAACCACAACATACCCTTCCTCCAGGGCCTTTTTTGCCCTGTCACCGTAAATCTTTTCGATCTTTGCCTTTGTATGAACCTTGTCTGTAATTATCCCCATCTGTCTGCCAGTTAGGGCAATTGCCTTATGCCCGAGTGCCTGAATAGCCATGGCAGTAAGCGCACTCGTAACCCTCTCACCAGAAGACAGCAGTAGGTCCATTTCCCTTTCTCCAGGTGATGGATTTACCTGATGGGCAAGATCAATCAGTTTGTCGGTCTCGCCAGCCATAGCTGACACCACAACCACCACCTGATTTCCCTGCTGAACGGTCTTTGCTACACGATCAGCAACTGCCTTGATCCTGTCAATATTGGCAACAGATGTTCCACCATACTTTTGCACAATCAGCATCGGGAATTAACCTCCTGAAATGGTATAAATAGTTTCTCTTTAATAATTATTCAGATAAGGAATTCTTTTATATTAATGGATAGCACTGTCACCCTTGATGAAAAAGTCCATCAGGGTGTGGCCATCTTTTATTTCAATAATGTCCTCACGCTGGAGGATCTTCTCATCGAAACCTATATCTCCGTTGTTTACCTCTCTGGTACTGTCATAAATAACAAAGGGTACTGGCTCAGCAGAATGGGTCCTGATCTCAATAGGTGTTGGATGATCAGGCATAATCAAAATTCTATAATTGTCAAAAGCCCCTGCACCCCTTAAAACCGTACCTACCACAAGGGCATCAAAATCCTCTATGGCCTTGATCTTGTCTTTATAGTTGCCACTGTGGCCTGCCTCATCAGGGGCCTCCACATGGATATACACAAAATCGTGCCTTTCCAGGGCTTTAAGGGAATACTCGGCCTTTCCATAGTAGTTGGTATCGAGATACCCGGTTACGCCAGGCACTTTCAGGATTTCGAGCCCAGCGTATTTACCAAGCCCCTTGGTTAAATCCACAGCGCTAACCAGTGCACCTGTTATACCGTAGCGTTCTTTCAAAGTAGGCATATTAGGCTTCTTCCCCTGTCCCCATAGCCATATACTGTTAGCTATGGGTTTACCCTGAGCTGCGCGTTTTTTGTTAATCTCGTGGGCCTCGAGTATTTCAACCGACCTCTCCATTAGCGATCTTAAAACATCATCACCCTTGCCAACCGGAAGGTACTCTGTGATCTCCTTGCCTATTATGTCATGAGGTGGAACACACTCGACCTCTGTTGATCCACCTTTCCATAGCATTAAATGACGGTAGCTTATGCCAGGATAGAATTTTATATCAGGAGTCGATAACTCTTCGTTAAGGGCCTTTATGAGCTCAGCTGCCTCCTCGGTGCTGATATGCCCGGCGCTGTAGTCCTCCATTACGGCCCTGTCTCTGGTTTTATTGTATTTCAGGCAGACCAGGTTGCACCTGAAGGCTACATCGTCGTTTTCCAGTTCTATTCCCATACTGGCAGCCTCAAGCGGTGCCCTGCCAGAGTAATATTTTCTGGGATCGTAACCCAGTATGGACAGGTTTGCCACATCCGAGCCTGGATGAAAACCCTCTGGTATTGTATGGACCTTTCCGATGATGCCCTTCTGGGCAACAGAATCCATATTTGGTGTAAAAGCGGCCTGAAGGGGTGTCTTTCCACCAAGAGCCTCAATAGGTCTGTCAGTCATGCCATCGCCTATAATAACTATATACTTCATTATTTAAATTCTAACACTCCGCTAAGAGCCTCTTCAACAGAGGCAAGTGTTGCCTTGGCCCGTTTAGGCTCTTTAACCACTTTGAATACATTGTCAGGGTCTTTAAGGCCATTACCTGTCAGGGTGCAGACAACAGTCTCACCACCTTTGAAATACCCCTCTCTGTATAGTTTTATCACACCTGCCAGTGAAGCTGCAGAGGCAGGCTCACAGAAAATGCCTTCGGTAGAAGCAATTAGCTTATATGCCTGAAGTATTTCATCATCTGTTACTGCCTCGATTCTCCCACCTGACTCATCTCTTGCCTTCTCGGCATTTGTCCAGCTTGCTGGATTACCTATCCTGATTGCAGTGGCCACAGTTTCTGGCCTTTCTACCACATGCCCAAGCACTATTGGTGCAGCACCTGCGGCCTGAAATCCAAGCATCCTTGGCAGAGTACTTATTCTTCCGGCATTATAATACTCTTTGTACCCACGCCAGTAGGCAGTAATATTTCCGGCATTACCCACTGGAAGAGCATGATACTCAGGTGCAGTACCAAGCTGATCACAAACCTCAAAAGCAGCACTTTTTTGGCCTTCAAGCCTGTATGGATTAATTGAGTTAACAAGGGTAATCGGATACTTCTGAACCATCTGGCGAACAATCTCAAGGGCCTGGTCAAAGTTGCCCTCAACCTGAATCACCTCAGCTCCATGAATTAGCGCCTGAACAAGCTTTCCAAGGGCTATCTTCCCTTCCGGTATTAAAACTATTGCTTTAATGCCAGCCCTTGCAGCATAAGCTGCTGCTGATGCTGATGTGTTACCAGTTGATGCACATATAACAGCCTTAGCCCCATCCTCTACTGCCTTGGAGATGGCCAGAGTCATGCCTCTGTCTTTGAAGGAGCCTGTGGGATTGGCACCATCAAATTTGAAATACAGTTTCAGGTCGATATTAAGCTTGTTTTGAAGGTTTACAGCATCAATAAGAGGGGTGTCTCCTTCATATAGGGTTATAATAGGTGTTTTTTCTGTTATAGGAAGAAATTCACGGTATTCATTCAGGATCCCTCTCCACCGTCGGGACATTCGATCGTCCTCGGCGGACTGGGATGACAATTGCGGTTCGCTCTTTGTCATGGATATCTATCCTCCTTGTACTATTCGATAAAGTCTCCCTCAACGTGCTCCACCTCAACCCCTTGCTGGCGGAGAGATTCTATACCAGCTTCAAGGTTTTTCTCGTCGCCTTCAAGCTCAAGGATCATTTCACCTACTGTCTCAGTAACTCGAGCACGCCTTATGTTGGGCATCACATCGTACTTCTTGGCCATGGTAAAAAGCACCGGCTCCTTGATAAGGTGTTGTGGAAAGGTCAATTTTACTCTTATCTTCATTAAATCCCCCTTCCCCCTGCAATTGCAGGAACTATAGATACCTCATCCCCGTCTTTAACCTCGGTGTTTTCTCCGTCGAGGAAACGAATATCCTCTTCATTGACATAGATATTAACGAAGCGTCTGATCTTACCGTTTTCGGAAACGCGTTCAGCAAGACCTGGATAACGGGAGTCAAGGTCGTTTATCAGATCGATAATCTTTCCAGGTTTGCCCTCTACCTCGGCTTTGCCCTCTGTTAGTCTCTGTAAAGGTGTTGGTATTCTTACTTTTACTGCCATGGTTACCCCCTTGTATATGGTTTTAAATTAGTTAATTCTTACTGGTTCTTCCTGATCTCCTGAAGAACCTCCTCGAAGGAGTCAAGAGTTGGCTTAATATACTTTGGCTCGTGCATTCTACCGTCAAGGGCCTCTTTGGTCTTAAGGCCATTACCTGTTACACAAATAACGGTTACCTCGTTCTTGCCTATGTAACCCTGTTCTATGAGCTTCCTGGTTACTGCAACGGTTACGCCCCCTGCGGTTTCTGCAAATATACCCTCGGTACGGGCAAGCATCTTCATGCCCTCTACAATCTCTTCGTCGGTTACATCCTCGCCATAACCACCAGACTCCTTAACCGCCTTATAGGCATAATAACCATCGGCCGGATTACCAATGGCAAGGGACTTGGCAATTGTATCTGGTTTCACTGGCCTTATAACATCGGTATCGTTCTTTATTGCAGTGGCAATTGGATTACAACCAAGGGCCTGAGCAGCAAAAACTCTGGTCCTGGCCTCCTTTAGTATTCCTACCTCTTTAAGTTCTTTGAAGGCCTTCCATATCTTGGTCAACAGAGAACCACTTGCACAGGGAACTACCACATTGTCTGGAGCCTTCCAGCCAAGCTGTTCAGCTATCTCAAAGCCAATTGTCTTTGAACCTTCTGCATAAAATGGCCTTATGTTTATGTTAACAAAGGCCCACCTGTATTTATTTGCAATTTCTGAGCAAAGTCGGTTCACATCGTCATAGTTACCATCAACAGCAATAAGGTTGGGTACAAAGATCTGTGAAGAAACGATCTTACTTGGCTCAAGGGATGCTGGAATAAATATAAACCTGTCGAACCCTGCCTTTGCACCCTGGGCAGAAACCGAATGGGCCAGGTTGCCCGTAGATGCACATGCAACTGTATCGAAGCCGAACTCCTTGGCCTTTGTCAGCGCCACAGCCACGACCCTGTCTTTAAAAGAGAAAGTGGGGTGTGCCACAGTATCGTCCTTTATATAAAGCTCTTTAACACCAAGTTCCTTTGCCAGATTGTTAGCCTTTACCAGCGGTGTAAAACCCGAGTAAAGACCGGCCTGTGGCTCACCATCTATTGGTAAAAGCTCCTTGTATCTCCATAGATTTTCATCACGATTTTCTATACGCTTTTTTGAGATGGCCTTTTTTATTCTCTGATAATCATAGACCACCTCCAGAGGACCAAAACAGAATTCACAAACATAGATTGGTTCAACAGCATACTCTCTGCCACATTCTCTGCATTTCAGTCCGCTGACAAACCCCATAGGCGCCTCCTTTATGAAATAAAAAAATTTGTTTCTGAACAGGAAAGTGTAAATGATATTTTAACCAAAAAGGGTATTAAAATAAAAGCAAAAAACGATCTTTCTATGAGGCAGGCTGAAGCTCTTTTTTCATACTTTCTATCTTATTTATTACATATTTAACAGCCTCTGATAACTCCACATTGACCCTTTCTTTTGTTTTTCTCTCTTTTATCTCAACCCTATTTTCTCTTAATCCCCTCTCACCCACAATCACCTGAAGAGGAATACCAATAAGGTCTGCATCCTTGAACTTTACACCAGCCCTTTCCTGCCTGTCGTCAATAAGCACATCAATCCCCCTTGAGGTAAGCTCATTATAGATATCCTCTGCCACATCTCTGGTCTTTTCATCTTTGACATTTAAAGGCAGCACCAAAACCGTAAAGGGGGCTATTGTTATGGGCCAGATAATGCCATCTTCATCGTGGTTTTGCTCTACTGCCGCAGCAGCCACCCTTGCAGGCCCAATACCATAACTTCCCATAATAATAGGCCTTTCCTTCCCCTCTGCATCCAGATAGGTAGCCTCGAGGGGCTCTGAGTATTTGGTACCAAGCTTAAAGATGTTTCCTATCTCAATCACCCTCTCTATTCTAAGGGGCGAGCCGCATTTAGGACATCCATCCCCCTGCTTTGCTATATGAAGATCTTCCCACTGGGCCTTGAAATGCTCACCAGGCCTGATCCCTTTAACATGGTAGTCCTTTTTATTAGCACCACTTATGTAGCATCCCTCTTTTAATGTCTCATCCGCTACAATGCGTAAGTCATCGTGTCCATGAGGACCGATAAAACCAGCCTCAACACCAAGCATTTCCTCTATCTCGTCCTTATGGGCTGGTCTGAACGGGCCAATGATCCGCTCAAGTTTCCGTTCCTGAATGTCCTGATCCCCCCTGACCAGCACAAGCACGGGTTTTCCATCGGCTATGTATAAGAGGCTTTTTATGAAATACACCGGAGAAATCCCAAGAAACTCTGATACCTCGGGAACGGTTCTCTTATCAGGGGTATGCACCTCTTCAAAAGACCAGTCCTTTGCGTCAATCCTTTTTGAAACACTCTTTGCAAGTTCTACATTGGCCGAATAACCGCAGTTGTCACACAATGCCACATCATCCTCGCCAGCAGGGCTTGGTGCCATAAACTCGTGTGCTGTAGCCCCACCCATCATCCCCGGGTCTGACTCGACCTGATAAAACCTCAATCCACAACGGGTAAAGATGCGTTGATAGGCCTGTATATGAAGCTGATAGTTCTTCTCCAGCCCCTCTTCGTCACGATCAAAACTATAGGAGTCCTTCATTATGAATTCACGGGTTCTCATGATCCCGCTTTTAGGACGCGCCTCATCCCTGAGTTTTGTCTGTATCTGATACCAGACCTGGGGCAGGTCTCTGTAAGAGCGTATTTCCCTTGAGGCAAGCCATGTCATGATCTCTTCGTGGGTCATTCCAAGGCACATATCCCTGCCAGTGCGGTCCTTCAGCCGAAACATCTCATCACCTATTTCATACCAGCGTCCTGTTTTCTGCCATATCTCGGCCGGATGAAGCACCGTCATGAAGATCTCCTGAGCCCCTATTCGGTTCATCTCTTCCCTTATGATATTGTTTATCTTCTCCATTACCCTCCATCCAAGGGGCAAAAAGATATACAATCCGGCTGCAAGCTGCCTGACAAAGCCAGCCCTCAAAAGCAGTTTATGACTTATAGCCTCGGCATCAGAAGGGGTTTCTCGAAGTGTAGGGATAAATGCCCTGGAAAATCTCATAAGACCTCCAGTTAGTTTAATTTATTGAGATGTATTTTAAGGCCTCAATTATTACTCTGTCAAATAGTTAAATTTGTTTATAAAGATATTAATAAATTAAAGTTGATTTTGACCTCAATAATTTGGATAATATTACTCCTAATTCTTTTCGGAGGTGAGTTATGCAACAGGAAAATAATATACAATCGGTCAACAAGAAAGAACAGACCCTGAAACTGAAGTTTCGATTTTTTGTACCTCCAGAGGTTGAGGTTCTTTTACCTGGTTTGTTCCTTACCGCTATTATTTCGGCCCTGGCCCTTCATACTGGTGCAAAGCTACATTATGTAACACCTTTAATAGCTGCAATGCTGATGGGTATAGTACTCAGGAATGCCTTCATAATACCTGAGACTTATAAGCCCGGAATATTCTTTTCGATGCGACAGGTCCTGAGGTTTGCTGTTGCCCTTTTAGGTGTAAGGATCACATTCTCAAAAATTACAGCCCTTGGTATGGAAGGCCTGATAGTTGCCCTGGTTCCACTGTTGTTGACCCTGGTGTTAACCATTTTCTTTGGTCGACTCATAAAAGCAGACCCTTCCAGGGCATTCCTTATTGCAACAGGAACATCCATCTGTGGGGCCTCTGCAATACTGACTGTCGGAGCCATAACAAAGGCAAAAGAAGACAATATTATTGTTGCAATCAGTTCTATCACGATTTTTGGCACAATCTCTATGCTACTTTATCCATTTATTTATAAAGCAGGTGTACTCGCCCTGAGCCCAGAGCAGTATGGTTTCTGGGCAGGTGCCTCTATTCATGAGGTTGCACAGGTAATTGCAGCCGCCTTTGGTGGAGGAGACCTCAGTGGAGAAATAGGCATAATTGTTAAACTTTCAAGAGTGGCATCGCTTATACCTATTGCCTTTGTGCTTTCCTATATTGTTGCAAACAGGATGGTACAATCAGAAGGTAATGCAACAGCCACAAGGGTATCATTCCCCTTCTTTCTATTCGGTTTTCTTGCCATGGTGCTTCTAAATTCCTTTGAGTTTTTTACACCTAAGGCTATCAAGTGGATAGAATTTGTCGATGTCTTTATGCTTACAATGGCTATGGCAGGAATGGGTTTAGAGACTGATTTCAGTCAGCTCAAAAGGGTTGGGTACAAACCTGTCTTGCTGAGCATTTTCTCCACGGCACTTATTTCTGTCTCGAGTCTACTTTTAATAAAACTCTTGCTTTAATTAAACCCAGACCGTCTTTCTAAAATCTTTTAGACCCTCAACAATGTGGTTTGTAGTGCCTCTATAACCCACCTTTAGCTCATTTTCAAGCCCATAATGCTTCAGGCATGTACCACAAGAATATATCTCCACACCCATACTTTCGATCTCCTTCAAAATCTTAACGGCATCACCATTTATTGTGGTAAGTTTTACCCCGGCATTGAGGAAAAAGATCATATCAGGAAGCTCTCGGGTAACCTTCAGGGTCTCTAAAAAACCCATCATTAGTTTCCTGCCCAGTTCTTCCTCTTTACCAAGCGAGTCTGTACCTATAATCATGAGCAGCTCTTTTTTTTCTGATGGCTCCTTCTCGGGTGACTCAGGCAACTCGCAGGCATATCCCTTTGTTATCCTGACTCTCCAGTACCCATCCTGTTGCTGCACCTCTGAGTAAAAACCTGATTTTTCAGCAAATCTCTTCAGGTTTCTAACCGAGGCCTCGTTATCTACAAGCACCTCAATAGTGCCCTCCTGTACATCATTTAAAGCATCTTCAGCCATTATCACAGGTTTTGGACAGCCAAGACCTCTTGCATCAACGATCATATCAAACACCTCCTGTGGTTCTGGAGAGAGGCAGTGGGAATCGAACCCACCGGAGCCAACAAGACCGGCTCCAGCACTGGTTTTGCAGACCAGCCGGGGCACCAGCCCCCTGCCTCTCTCTTTTTTACTTCACAACTCTTAATCTTTTCCGTTTCAATTCCCTTTCGACATTCAGGATCGTCTGGCCTAAACAGACTCATTATAAAGCCCGGGATCGTTACTGACACAGCAATCTTTTATTACCCAGAGAGCTATTAAAACGCCTTAAATTTAATTGAATAAGAGAAGTTCTCTGGATCAAGATAGTCTAACTTCTTACCATCCACCTCGGCATAGGGATACATAAAGTAGTTAATTGAGTCTTCCTGAGGTGGATCGAGCACAATACCACGACCACTTCTTTCAAGTACTATCCTGTACTGATCAACCTTACCAAAATAATACTCTCTGTATGGCTTAACATCTTCAAGAGACAATTTTTTTATAAGCATAATTTTCCTCACATCTGCCGGGTCAACAGGAACCCATCCTGTACCTGGCAGATAAAACTCTGCCCAACAGTGGTAACCACCTGTCATATCTTTTTCAGCCACCTTAGCCAGACGGAGACCAAAGACATCCCTGGCAGGTACCCCAGCAGCTCTTGCCAGAGCAACAAATACTGTACTTATATCAGCACATTTTCCACCTCTCTTTGCTAAAGTCTCTTCAACTATCCCTCTACCACAACCCTTTACCCTGGGGTCTCTGTAAGTATTTTCAACAACCCAGTCGTATACGGCCCTTGCCTTTTCCAGAATACCCTTTTTGCCTTTTACTATACCATCTGCAATCTCCTTTATCTTACCGTCTGTGGGTATAAACCTCTCTGCCATCAAATACTTTCTGACCTCTACAGGTATATTACCCTCTTCCTTAAGCTCTTTTACAGTCCTTTCCTTTGCCTCGGCTCTGAACTGGAAAGTAAGAGTAGGTACCTGAGAGGGATTTTTCCACTCTGCATAAATGTAAACGGCATTTGCCTCGGCAGAACGATAAACTGCATAGTTGTCGTAATTACCTGTAATCTTTACATCACTTATCCTCTGAAATTCATCAGACATTGGATAGGGAATCCATAGCCTTGTGTAATGCCCCTTACCGGATTTAATACTGAAATTCATAGTAAAAATTCCCTTCCGTTCCTTGGCATTGGCTACTGATGAAAAGAAAAATACGATCAAAATAGTAATAATAGCCAGCTTCCTCATAGAAAAGACCTCCTTACTTTTTTTATTGAATTATTCTATATAATTTATAGGAATGTCAAATAGATAATATCTATGAAACTATTTAAATCTATTGGTAAAAATTAAATTGCTTTGTAAGTTTCAGCTGCCATGAGTTAAAATAACAACTGATGAATATACATCAATTAAATGTCTTTGTTTCGGTATACAGGCACCGCAGTTTCACAAAGGCCTCAGAGGATCTTGGCCTCAGCCAGCCTACAGTTAGTGAACAAATAAAAAACTTAGAGGATCAACTGAATTGTAAACTCTTTGATCGTTTAGGTCGAACCATACAGCCCACCCCGGAGGCTGAAATTTTATATCCAAAGGCACTGCAGATTATAGAAGAACTATCAGAACTCAAAAGCTTTATATCTGAAAGTCGTAATATGGTTTCAGGCACCATACATATAGGTGCAAGCA
>JAADIE010000049.1 GCA_013151495.1 Nitrospirota bacterium
CTTTTCATCAAAGCCATATCCGTCTCCAGATGAAATGAACTCCTCGGGTGTGATCATAGAGGCCTTTAGATTACTGATCCTCGATGCAACTCCCTTGTAAAGGGCCTCATAAATGTTGAGTTCTTTCAGGATGTGTCTTATCAGACTGTGCTGGTCGGTTTCATCGTAGATCACAAAATCCGGATCATATTTGAGGGCCTTTATCTCTGAACGAAGTATACGATTGCACTGAGAATGGAAGGTGCCAATCCATGTGTTATTAAGCTCACAGGAAAGAAGACTGCAGATCCTTGACTTCATCTCCTCAGCAGCCTTGTTTGTAAAGGTAACAGCTAAAATAGAGGAGGATGAGAGTTTCTTTTCCTTGAGAAGATAAGCAAACTTATGGGTGATTACTCTTGTTTTACCGCTTCCAGCTCCTGCTAAAATTAATAGAGGTCCTTTAGTGTGTAGTAAAGCCTCTTTTTGTTGTGGATTAAGCTGATCAATTAAGGATTTGGTATTCATTGTAACTCCTTTTATTTTAATACATTTAGTTATTTCCTTGCAAATAATAAATAGGTCGATTTAATTTCCTTATTCAACGGTTACGCTTTTTGCAAGGTTCCTCGGCTGATCAACATCGCAGCCCCTTAGTACTCCTATATGATAGGCAAGCAGCTGAAGTGGAACAACCATAAGTATTGGTTCAAGCTCTGGTAGAGTTTCGGGTATCGTAAACACCACATCCGAATCCTTTAATGCCGGATCTTCTACAGATGTAAAGACTATTGTTCTTCCTCCCCGTGCCTTTACCTCTTCTATGTTTGAAAGAACCTTGTCTTTTAATGGCCCTTTCTGAACCAGTATTACTACTGGCATCTCCTCATCAATCAATGCTATTGGGCCATGCTTCATTTCGCCTGATGGATAACCCTCGGCATGTATATAAGAGATTTCCTTTAACTTTAGCGCTCCTTCAAGGGCTATTGGATATAAAAGCCCTCTGCCGAGGTATAAAAAGTCCTGAGCCTTTGAGTACTGTTTAGCTATGTTTAAGATCTCACTTTCTCTTTTCAGAATCTGCTCGATTTTTTCAGGTATCTTTAAAAGCTCATCAATGTACATTGCGGTGTCGTAGTCGACCTGCCGTTCGCTGGCAAGCAGCATGGCAAAAAGCATAAGAGCGGTTAATTGAGTGGTGAAGGCCTTGGTGGATGCAACCCCAATCTCAGGGCCAGAATGGGTGTAAAACACAGAGTCTGCCTCTCGTGCTGATGTGGCACCAAGCACATTACAGATACTCAGGGTATAGGCACCTCTGGATTTTGCCTCTCTCTGAGCAGCCAGTGTATCGGCTGTTTCGCCTGATTGGGTAATGGCAATGAAGAGGTCTCCACCTTTAATAAGCGGTTTTCTATAACGAAACTCTGAGGCAAGGTCCACCTCAACTGGCACTTCGGCAATCGATTCGATAAGATACTTTCCAATTAGTGAGGCATGCCATGATGTACCACAGGCACCTATAAAGATCTTATCAAGGGTTTTCAGGTAGCCATCAGGAAATCCGAATTCAGCAGGGTTAACACGCTGTTCATTCAGTAGTAGTCTGCCGGCCAGTGTATCTGCAATCGCCCTTGGCTGTTCGTGTATCTCCTTGAGCATGAAATGCTTGTAACCACCTTTTTCAGCCATGGATGGGCTCCAGTTGACCTGCTGAATCTCTTTCTCTACAGGTTTGCCCTCAGAGTCGTAAATCCTGTATCCTTCGGCCGTTACAGTTATAAACTCGTGGTCATTAATAAACACAACCCTGTTGGTGGCTCTAAGAAATGCAGGCACATCAGAGGCAATGTAATAACCCTGGTCACTCAGACCAAATACAAGGGGGCTGTCCTTTCTTGCAGCTACCATCCTGTCCTGCTGTTTTTTTGAAAGCACCACTATGGCATACGAGCCCTTTGCCTGCCTGAGTGCCTCTCTTACAGCCTCCTCCAGAGGGAGTTCTTTATGATAGAGGTCTATAAGATGAGAAAGCACCTCTGTGTCGGTTTCCGAAGTAAATATATAACCTTTGGAGATCAACCTGTCTTTTAATTCTCTATAGTTTTCTATAATTCCATTGTGCACAAGAACCACATTGTCTGAACTGTGAGGGTGGGCATTATAATCTGCTGGCACCCCATGGGTTGCCCAGCGGGTATGGCCAATGGCTAATTGAGTCTGGCAGTCTTCTGAACTAATTAGCTTTTCAAGATCATTGATCTTTCCTTTACATTTTTTGATCTTCAACCCTGTGCCATCAACATAGGCAATGCCTGCCGAGTCGTAGCCCCGGTACTCAAGATGCCTGAGTCCCTCAATAACAACCCTGATGGCGTTTTCTCTGCCAAGATAGCCAATTATGCCACACATTAGCGTTTTTTCCTTTTTTTCTTTACCCAGTCTTTGATGTGCTTCTGTGGTGTTCTGCTAAGGGCAAGGCTGTACTCTGGTACATCCTTTGTTATGGTCGAACCTGCGCCAACAAAGGCCCCTCTACCGACCTTAACAGGGGCTACAAGCTGGGTATCACTACCAATGAAAACATTGTCTTCAATAGTTGTTTTATGCTTTTTTACACCATCGTAATTGCAGGTAATGGTGCCAGCGCCTATGTTTACGCCCTTACCCACATCTGTGTCGCCAATATAGCTTAGATGCTGTGCCTTAGAGCCATTACCTATAGTGGAGGCCTTAACCTCAACAAAGTTTCCTATCTTGGCTCCCTGTTTTATAATGGTGGCAGGCCTTAGCCTTGCAAATGGCCCGATTACGGCATTGTCCTCAACAGTGGCATCCTCTAAAACAGAGGAGTCCTTTATCTCAACATTGGAGCCAATAGTACAATTTCGAATCCTTACATTAGGATAGATTGTACATCCACTGCCGATTACGGTGTTACCTTCAAGGTATGTATTAGGGTATATAAATGTGCCAGGGCCTATCTTAACAAAAGGCCCAATGTAAGCTGTCTTAGGGTCCATGAACATCACATCCCTTTCTGTCCAGTAAGAGATGATTCTTTCTCTAAGCAACTGTTCGGCTTTGCGAAGATCCTCTTTGGTGTTGACTCCGTGAAATTCCTCTTCAGTGCCCATATTGAAGACACCACAGGGTATTCCCTTTTCAGATGCAATCGATAGTATATCGGTAAGATAGTACTCTCCCTTTTTTGGATTAATCTTTATCTTGCCAATGAGGGACATTATTGATTTATCCATAACATAAACACCGCTGTTTACTTCATTGATGGACTTTTCTTCAGGTGATAGATCCTTTTCTTCCTTTATCATTACCGGCTGTCCTTTTTCATCTCTGATGATACGGCCATAGCCATAGGGGTTTTCAGCAACGAAAGACAGTACACTCAGGCTCTTTCTGGCCCTTCTGTGTCTGCTTATAAAGCCCTTCAGGGTTTCAGTAGTAATTAGTGGAGTGTCTCCATTTAATATAAGTATGTCTCCTTTGTAACCCCTCAGGGCACCCTTAGCACTTAAGACTGCATGGGCAGTGCCAAGGGGCTCGCTTTGAAGGGCAAAATTAACCGGTTCATCCCTCAGGGCCTCTTTTATAGCATTTTCTGTCTGTTTTCCAACCACCACTATGGTTTTAACAGGTTTTAGATCCCTCACAGCCCTTATTACATATTTCAGCATTTCAACACCATTAAGACGATGTAACACCTTTGGCACATTCGAGCGCATTCTTGTGCCCATTCCTGCTGCAAGTATGACAACTGAAAGACCTCTTTTCATGATACAAGCCTCACCTTTATTTTAGTTAGAATTATTTTGTCCTTCCTTAATATCTTCACATCCACTTTCTGTCCATCCTTAACATGCCGTAGTGCCTTTTTAATATCTTCCATGGAGGCGATCTTTTTATTGTTTATCTCAAGTATTATATCCCCACCAAGATATATAACTGTGCCACTTATTTCTACTGGTACTTTACCACCTCTAATGCCAGCCCGGTAGGCAGGGCTGTTGGGTACCACTTCTGATACCAGTATTCCCTCTGACACCGGAAGTCTGAGGGCTTCAGCCAGTCTTTTCCAAAGCGGTATACCCACGATACCAATCCATGGTCTTCTGACCTTACCGTATTTTATAAGGTCAGGAATCAATTCCTTTGCTGTATTTACAGGGATGGCAAAACCAATACCCACATTACCGCCTGAGGGTGTGAATATAGCCGTGTTAATACCGATCATTTCACCATCAGTGTTAATTAACGGTCCACCAGAATTGCCAGGGTTGATAGGTGTGTCTGTCTGTATTACATTTTCAATTACCCTGCCCGATTCTGTTGTAAGGGGCCTTCCAAGGGCACTGATAATTCCTGTGGTCAGGGTCGAGTTCAGACCAAAGGGATTTCCAATAGCATAGACCTTTTGTCCGACCTGAAGCTTGGATGAGTCGCCGAGTTTCAGGGGTTTTAGTTTCTCCCTTGCATTTATCTTTATTATGGCAATGTCGTTTTCAGGGTCGGCTCCAATGAATTTTGCCTTGTATTTTTTTCCGTTTGAGAGGGTCACGGTTATTTCAGTTGCGTCTTCAACCACATGGTAGTTGGTTAGTATATAACCACGTCCGTCGATTATCGAGCCAGAGCCAGCACCTTTAGTTGGATATACAGAAAAAAAGTCTCTGATCAATGTGGTGGTTGTTATATTTACTACCGACGGGCTTACCTCTTTGTAAACCCTGATATTTATCTCTTCCTCTCGAGTAAGTGAAAAGGCTGTACTGGCATAAAGAAAGTTCAGAATTGTCAGGATTATA
Source organism: Nitrospirota bacterium (assembly GCA_013151495.1). Taxonomy (GTDB): domain Bacteria; phylum Nitrospirota; class Thermodesulfovibrionia; order Thermodesulfovibrionales; family JdFR-85; genus JAADIE01. The sequence continues at coordinate 4,806 of JAADIE010000049.1, forward strand.
AACAGTATTTTATTGAACCTTTTTGAGATATCTGACAATTACCCTCTCCCGTGAGAGAAATTAAAAAAGGATGTCATTATTCGGCCTTGGCCATTACTTCCTCGGGCATATCAAAGTTAGCATAAACATTCTGAACATCGTCATGATCTTCAAGCACTTCCATTAACTTTAACATCTTATCCGCGGTTTCCCCCTCTACTGAAACATGAGACTTGGGAATCATGGTGATTTCAGCCATGGCAATCTGCACACCTTCCTTCTGAAGGGCCTCTTTTACGGCCTGAAAATCATCAGAGGATGTGATGATCTCGTAGTTTTCTTCCTTGGGGTCATTTTTTAAATCCTCGGCACCTGCCTCAAGGGCTATAGCCATAAGCGAGTCTTCATCGATGGTCTTTTTGTTTACAAGGATAAGGCCCTTCTTTTCGAAGATCCAGGAAACACAACCAGCCTCACCAAGGCTGCCACCGTGTTTGTTAAGAAGATGTCTGATCTCTGCCACTGTACGGTTTTTGTTGTCAGTAAGCACCTCAATAAGCATAGCAACCCCACCCGGACCATATCCTTCATACACTGCTTCTTCATAGGATGTACCAGGAAGCTCACCAGTGCCTTTAAGGATTGCCCTCTTTATATTTTCCTGAGGCATATTAGCCTCTTTGGCCTTTTCGATAACAGTTCTTAATCTTGGATTCATTGATGGGTCTCCACCACCAAGACGTGCTGCTACGGATATCTCCTTTGCAAGTTTTGAGAAAAGCTTTCCCTTTCGTGCATCAACGATAGCCTTTTTATGTTTGATCTGCGCCCATTTCGAATGACCAGCCATTGTCTCCTCCAGAAGGGTTCTGTGTGTTGTTTAACTATTTATGTTAACGCCATAATAAAAATGCTGTCAAGTTTTAGGTTTTTTTATCGGTTTGGCTTTTGAAAAGTTTAGAAAAATGGTTATGTTATAATATTCTAATGGCTATTAGAGAGATACACAAATATCCAGATCCAGTACTAAAAGAGAAGGCCCGTGAGGTTACAGACTTCAATGGAAGCCTTCAGAAACTTATTGATGATATGATTGAGACCATGTATGCTGCACCTGGAATAGGACTTGCTGCCAACCAGGTGGGTGAACTGCTGAGGGTGATAGTTGTTGACATAAGCACAAAGGAAAACAAGCATCCGCTAATTGTACTGGTTAATCCGGAAATTGTTCAGACCGAAGGCAGGATAGACTCAGAAGAGGGGTGTCTTAGTGTTCCAGGTTATGTTTCAACAATAAAGCGTGCCGAAAGGGTATTTGTAAAAGGTCTTGACAGAGAGGGTAACCCTGTTGAGATCGAGGCAGAGGGACTTCTTTCAAGGGCCCTTCAGCATGAAATAGATCATCTTAACGGCATATTATTTGTTGATAGACTCAGCCCGATAAAGAGAGAGTTTTTCAAGAAGAGATACTTAAAAAAGATGAAAGCTCAGAAATAGATCAATGTCTATAATCTTTTTTGGCACACCCCAGTTTGCGGTACCATCCCTTGATAGGCTTATTTACTATCAAGAGGATGTGAGGCTTGTGGTAACACAACCAGACAAGGTTGGTGGCCGTGGACACAGGGTGATTGCACCACCTGTTAAGGAGTTTGCTGAAAAAAGAAAGCTTACAGTAGTACAGCCCGAAGATATAAAGAATCCTGATTTTTTAAAGACCTTAAAGGATATTGCTCCTGAGTTCATTGTTGTTGTCGCATATGGTAAGATTCTGCCTCCTGAAATACTAAAAATCCCTGAAAAGGGATGTATAAATGTGCACGCATCTTTGCTGCCCCGATATCGTGGAGCTGCACCTGTACAGTGGGCCATAATAAACGGAGAACGAGAGACTGGGGTAACCACTATGTTGATGGACGAAGGGCTTGATACCGGTCCTATACTCTTACAAAAGAAAGAGCCCATCTTAATGGAAGATACATCATTAACCCTTTCAGAGAGGCTTTCACAAAAGGGGGCTGACCTTCTGATACAGACTATTAAGGCCCTGCGCAGAGGTGATATAACCCCTCGGCCACAAACAGGCAAACCTACCTTTGCACCACCTCTGAAAAAGAGCGACGGTTTGATAGACTGGAATCTTACGGCCATAGAGATTTTCAATCGTATTAGAGGCCTTCAACCATGGCCAGGTGCCTATACCTACTTTCGCAACAAGGTGCTTAAAATAATAAAGGTGGATATTGAAGACGGCTCCGGAGAGCCAGGCCGCGTGGTTTACAAAGACAAGGCAAACCTGCTTGTAGCAACCAGGGAGGGGCTTATCAGGGTACTCGAGCTTCAGCTTGAAGGCAAGAGGGCGATGGATATAAAGGCCTTTCTGCAGGGCACTGGCAAGGATATTAAGGTTGGGGAGAGTCTTGGCCGTGTACAGGATAATTAGAGGGCTGGTTTTAAAGGTTCTCTATCCGATCTTTATGCTTGCCGGCTCCTTTAAGAAGGATTCAAAGGAGAGGCTTCAGGCAATCATAATTGAGCTTAACAACAGGCTTGTAAAGAAGGAGCGTCCAAGGACTAAAAGACTGCTTGTTCTGCTTCCTCATTGCCTTCAGATAGATAAATGTGACATCAGGATCACCCACAATATTTACAATTGCAAGCGTTGTGGTATGTGTGAGATAAAAGACCTTATCGAGATAGCTGAAAAATACAACCTCAATCTTCATGTTGCAACTGGTGGAAATCTGGCCAGACGAATTGTGAAGGAGGTAAGGCCCGAGGCTATTGTTGCAGTCGCCTGCGAGCGTGACCTTTCAAGCGGTATTGCCGATACCTATCCGATGCCGGTTATCGGGATACCCAATATACGCCCTTATGGGCCTTGCAAGAACACCCTTGTTAGCCTTGAAAAGGTTAAAGAGGCTATAATAACTCTTTCAGCATAAGAAAACTGTTCAATAAGGAGGTTTTTTATGATGCGTACTCGCGTAAAGCTGGTAGATGGGATGAGATTTGTAGCTGATGGAGCAACAGGGCACTCAGTTGTAATGGATGGAGACCCTGAGTTTGGTGGTGAAGACACAGCCTCCAGACCAACAGAGCTTGTGCTCATGGGGCTTGGAGGTTGTACAGGTATGGATGTAATATCCATACTTAGAAAAAAAAGACAGGATGTAACAGATTTTGAGATAGTAGTAAGTGCCGAAAGAGCAGACTCTCATCCAAAAAAGTTCACAAAGATACATGTTGAGTATATTGTTACTGGTAAAGACCTATCAGAAGATGCCGTCAAAAGGGCAGTACAGCTTTCAATGGATAAGTACTGCTCTGTAAAGGCTACCCTTGAAGGGGTTGCAGAGATTACTTACTCTTACAAGATAAACAGCCAATAGGGTAGACACAGGTGGTTACATATCTGTTTAAAAGAGCAGTTGAGCTTTCGGTAACCCTATTTGGTATAACACTGCTTAGTTTTTTTATTCTTCATCTTGCCCCGGGTAAGCCTACAGATGTACTGACAGAGCTAAACCCCAAAATAACACCTGAGGCAAGAGAAAGACTCGAAAAGTACTATAACCTTGATAAGCCTATAATTGTACAGTATCTGTTGTGGCTTAAAAGGGTGGTAAGGCTTGATTTCGGAGAGTCCTTTTCAACCGACCGTCGTCCTGTATGGCAAAAGATAAAAGAACGGATACCCATAACACTGACAATCAATATTTTAAGCATGTTACTGATACTCTTAATTGCAATCCCCATTGGTGTTACCTCAGCCACCCGACAATACTCCCTTTATGATAAGATTACAACGGTTGTGGTATTTGTAGGCTTTGCCATGCCAGGGTTCTGGCTTGCCCTTCTTTTGATGATGCTTTTTGGTGTACAGTTACAATGGTTGCCTATAAGTGGTATTAAATCACTTAATTATGAAAATTTATCATTTTTTGGAAAGATTTTAGATATGGGCAAACACCTGGTGTTGCCAGTATTTGTGTCTGCCTTTGGTGGTCTGGCAGGTATCTCAAGATATATGCGCAGCAGTATGCTGGAGGTAATACGGCAGGACTATATTACAACGGCAAGGGCAAAGGGGCTACCTGAAAACAAGGTCATCTACCGACATGCCCTGAGAAATGCCCTTTTGCCTATTATAACCATTCTGGGACTGTCGGTCCCCGGGCTTATTGGTGGTAGTGTGATATTCGAGCAGATTTTCAGTATTCCAGGAATGGGCAGGTTGTTCTGGCTGTCGGTTATGCAACGTGACTATCCACTGATTATGGGGCTTTTAACAATAGGTGCCTTTCTTACATTGCTTGGAAATATGTTGGCCGATTTTTGTTATGCCCTTGTAGATCCACGAATCAGGAGGCAGTAATGTGGTTAGTTTTGATTGAAAGGTTGATGCGGAATCGTCTTGCGGTAATTGGTGGGGTATTGGTGATCGGACTTTTTATTGTTGCTATTCTTGCTCCTTTTATTGCACCCTATCAGCCAGACTATATAGATCGATACCACATTCTTGATCCACCAAGCTCAAAGCATTTACTCGGAACAGACGACATCGGTCGGGATGTTCTGAGTCGTATGCTCTATGGTTCAAGGGTTTCTCTTTCGGTTGGCTTTGTTGCAGTTGGGATTTCAACGATTATAGGAATAGTCTTTGGAGCGATTGCCGGGTATTATGGTGGAATTATCGACAGGATTATTATGAGATTTGTGGATGTTATGCTATCAATTCCATCATTCTTTCTTATACTCTCTGTTATAGCCTTTGTTGGACCAAGTATCTGGAATATAATGATTATCATTGGACTTACATCCTGGATGGGTGTTGCAAGACTTGTGAGGGCAGAGTTTCTTAGCCTGAAGAGCAGGGAGTTTGTTCTTGCTGCCAGGGCAATAGGTGCGTCGGACTTAAGGATAATCTTTAAACACATGCTGCCAAATAGTCTGGCGCCTGTAATTGTAAATGCCGTGCTTGGTGTGGCATCTGCCGTTTTGCTTGAGTCGGCCCTGAGTTTTCTGGGGCTTGGAGTACAACCGCCGAGACCGAGTTGGGGAAATATTCTTAAGGCTGGCCAGGCAAACATAGAGATAGCCTGGTGGCTATCTGTATTCCCGGGTATTGCAATATTAATAACCGTTTTGTCTTATAATCTCTTTGGCGAGGGGCTAAGGGACGCCCTTGATCCAAGAATCTGGGAAAGGAGGTAAAGAAGGAGTGCTTGTCCTATTTGATATAGACGGTACATTGCTTGAGACAGGTGGTGCGGGTACCAGGGCATTAAACAGGGCATTCGAGAGGCTTTTTTCAATATCCGATGCCTTCAGAGGTATCAAGATGGCAGGAAAAACCGATCTCCAGATTATAAAAGAGGCCTTGAGTCTTCATGGCATTGACGGTAGCAATGGTAACCTTCAGAGAATAATGGATATGTATGTATCGCTACTTAAGGAGGAGATAAATAACCCAAGGAAAAAACTCAAACCCGGTGTGCGGGAGATACTGGATATCATGATCGACAGCAGACTTGGTACCGGGCTGCTAACCGGCAACCTAAGAAAAGGAGCAGAAATTAAACTTGGCGCTTTTGGGCTAAATAGCTATTTTATCGATGGTGCCTTTGGAAGTGATCATGAAGACAGAAACCAACTGCTTCCGATTGCCCTGGAGAGATTCCGGCAAAAGGGTTTTAAGGTTGGCCCTGAAAATAGCATTATCATTGGAGACACTCCCCGGGATGTGGAATGTGCCAAGGTCCATGGTGCAAGATGCATTGCTGTGGCTACAGGGCCATACAGCATAGATGAACTCAGGCAAACAGAGGCAGACCTTGTAGTCGAAACCCTTGAGGATAAAGAAAAAATCCTGGATTTTATTTTTTGAATCTTGACAGAAAAATCGTCTTTTAACTATTATTATTAAGACGCGCCTGTAGCTCAGTTGGATAGAGCGGAGGTCTCCGGAACCTCAGGTCGGGGGTTCGAATCCTCTCAGGCGCACCAGATAAAGAGTTTTAAGTGGGCCGCTAGCTCAGTTGGTAGAGCAGCTGACTCTTAATCAGCGGGTCGGGGGTTCGACTCCCTCGCGGCTCACCATCGAAAATCCAGGCCCCGGATGTATTGATGGGGCTTTTTTAGTTTTTTAATACTTTGGACCTGTGAGCTTGTTGCCTATTATGTAAATATTAAAATATGGATTTAACGTTACTTATAACCTTTTGCCTTAGCTATATAGATCACTTTATCTATAAAACCACCAAGTAAGATTCCGATAGGAATAACAAGTATAATAAGCCAAAAGGGTAAAAATAATAATGAAATAGCATCTGTTGAAGAACCGGGGAAGAAAAAGATATAAATATGAAATGATATATCCACTCCTAAAAGTAACATGCCAGCACTAACTGTTTTTGCTTTATTTTTCACTCTTGATGCTACTAATACATAAATAATGTAGGGTAATATTGACCATAAAACTATAAATGCTGAAAATATTACTATTCCTGTAGAATAGTAATTTATTTTTACCTTTGCTATAGTAGTTAACGACAACACTATCCCCATCAAAAGAATAGCATATTTAAATTTCTTAGTAAAATTATTTTTTTTAATTAACATTCTTTTAACTATCAATTAAATTTTTCAACCTATTGATGTTGTTGCTTAAAGACAAATAGCTTCATGTGTTACCAACTCTCTTCACATCGACAATGTTTTTGGGCTTTATTATACGCTGGCCCACCAAAGATAGTTACGGCATAATAATATAATTGAGCTGTAGAGATACAATCGTAATACCATAAACCGTTTAAATTTTGACATACCTCTTTCATGTCATTGAAAAAAATATTATCACATTCTACTTTTGACCTCCCACAGCTTCTATAACATTTATCGTGATTACTACAAGGTTTAACAAAACTATAACCTCCAGGTTTTTCGTCAGGAACGAGTGGATCATTCCAACCACTCTGAAGTGCTCCCCAAAAATGAGACACCAATTATATAGAATTTTAATAAGGAGGAGCACTGAAATGAGACCAAATAAATTCTCTATAGACCAGATTATCAAGATCATTGCTGAAGCGGATCTGCCA
>JAADIE010000126.1 GCA_013151495.1 Nitrospirota bacterium
CTGCCATAGAGGCAATTTTGATACGATAAGAGCCAGGAAGTAAACTCTATAGAGGTAGTTTTTTAGTTCCTGTTAAATGGAGTAATGCCCGTGAGATAAGGGTCTATCATATTTATTCCTTCCGTGGAGATAAAATCAAACTCAAACAGTAGCCTGTTATTTAAACTTTGTCTTTGGTGTTTTATCAAGTACTTCAACCACTTTTATCAAATAACCAAAGGGATAACTTGGTTGGTAAAGATGAAATTTATCAAACTCAAACAACTTTCTTGAAGCAAGTAGGAATCTATAATAGAGGTTATCTTCCTTGAGTAGCTCGACCTTACCATTAACCTGAAAGCTGATATATCTTATTCCTTCAGTAGTAGGCATCATACCCACATAAAGTAACGATGCATGGGGGTTACTCTTGAGGTTCTCAAAGGCCTTACCAACAAAAATCTCCAGGCCACCAAGCACCGATGGATTGAAGTTATAAATATTTTTGTATAGCACATTCATTGCCTCAATCCTTCTTGAAAGGCTTTTGTGCCATGGCATTGTTCGTGATTCAGCTATTATACCTTCGAAAAGATCTATAAAATCCATTATCAACTCATCCTTTGGAATCAAACCTATTCCCTTTACTGTCAGGTTAACCGGAAAAAGGTTATCCTTGTTCCAGGTTGCCATAACCGGCAAGTGTGCAGAAAAATATCTTAACGGCTTGCCGTTTTTAAGATCGTCAAGAAATATCCTTGACTCAGCAAGCCATTGAAGCAGGTGTACAGGTATTACATCGGTGGTTATTTTATTCATAACTCCCATCCCCTGTATCCTTCATGTTTTGAAATAAGCACGCTACAATGGGCAAACCTGACCACATTTTCACAAACTGAGCCCAGGTCAATCTGATCTGTGTAATGCCTACCTGTTTTACCTATACAGATCAACCCGGCGTCTATTTCCTCAGCATATTCGCATATGCTTCTGTATATGTGCCCTTTAAGGATCTTTTTTATTATCATCGGTCTTCCTGAGGGCTCACCAATGGGGCCATAACCTAAGGTAGCCACGGCAGCCACCTTTGAGGCTACATTTCCTGACAAAACGGTCTTTTCAGCCCTGTCAAGAATCATCCTTCCAACCTTTTCTAATCCTATATCTATAAACTCATCATGCATCTTCTCCTGCTCTTTTTTGTTAAAACGAAAACCTTCCTTCATTAGCACCGCATCTTTGAGCCTGGCAAAAACATCCTTATGTAGCTTTGAATCAAATACATATACCAGGTGCAACTCTGATCGGGTCCTCTCTGCGATCTTAATAGCCCTTTCAAGGGCGCCAATAGATGTAAGGCTACCATCGAGGCAAACCACAATCCTTGGGGCTTCGTCGAAATTAATTGCCGACTTAATTACCAGAAAATCCTGATTTATTCTTCTGAGTATCCTTAAACATACGCTTCCTACAAATCCTCTAAAATTACTATTAAATCCGGCATTACCAAGAACAATCAGGTCTGCATCCTCTTCCTCTATCATCTGAATAAGAGCAACAAAGTTTTTTCCCTCTTTAACCTTTGGTTTAAAGGCAATACCTTTTGTGCCAAAACGTTCCTGTAAAGGTCTGAGGTAGGACAGAGATATCTTTTCCATCCCTATATTAATGAGTTTGTTATGAAGCTCACGCTGCCGAGCAAGAAGTTCTTCCCTTTGATACTGCTCGGGCAGGGTGGGCTCCATGATCCTGAAGGCTCCCTCGTGCATAAAAGCGTTGTAACCATGCACTCCTACTATCTCTGAGCTGAATTCACTGGCAAGGGTCTCAGCCACATCTATCGAAAGGTTTGAAAGTTCGCTATTGTCAACACAAAGGATAATCTTTTTTGGCCATCTATCCATGTATTGATTATATTTTATCCATTTTACTGTTGCAGTAACTTTTGTCACAGAAGGCTTACTTCTCTGTAACAGGAAAGGTAATTATAAAGACAGCCCCTCCTTCTTTGCGATTTCTCACCTCTACTGTACCGTTATGTTCCTTAACTATATTTTTTACTATAGCAAGTCCAAGCCCGGTCCCTTCACCAGGAGGCTTGGTGGTAAAGAATGAATCGAAGATACTTTGTAAAATATCTTCAGGTATACCAGGGCCTGTATCATTAATCTCTACAATCCCCCAATTGCCTTCCTTTTTTGTAATAATCGTCAATGTACCTTTACCCATATGTTTTCTCATGGCGTACTCGGCGTTATTGATAAGATTAAGAAATACCTGTTCAATCTGATGTTTCACCCCTTTTATCAATAACCTGGCTCCGGTTAGTTTTGTTGCAACTTTTATATTATTTCTCTTTAAATCCATTTTCTTTAGACCGATTATTGTCTTTACAACACTATTTATTTCAATAGTCTCTTTACTTACCTGCTGATGTTTACCGATAAACCTGAGCATATCATCAACATAATTTGCAATTCTCTTAACAGCTTCGCTAATAACATCAACATACTCTCTTATCTCTATGATTTCCTTTTCACTTAATCTCTTTGCATCGAGTAGATCTTTTATCTCTTCTGCATTACTGCTAATAACACATAGTGGATTGTTTATCTCATGTACCATGGCCCCGAATGGCCCCGACCATGGTACCAGCAGTTGATAACCTATCCAGATGCATTAGATCCTCTTTCAGTCTATCTATCTGTAATTGATGTTTTATTCCTTCAATGGCAGCAGATGATACCAGTGAAACAAGTTGAAGTATACGACGATCAATATCTTTAAATCCTTCCTTCTCAGCGATTCTGATCAAACCGGCTTTCTTTTTATTAACTATAAGAGGCACTTCCATAACCTTTTCAGTCCAGTTTCTCTGACCATTACATTGCCACACAATCTGGTTCTTCTCATCAATAATTATTTCAATCAAAACTGGCCTGTATATTTCCTTGATGAACTCACCTGTAGACTCAACCACTTCTTTAATAGTTTCCTTTCTGCTTATAAGAATCGAGAACTCGGAAATTCTGTAAAGTC
>JAADIE010000063.1 GCA_013151495.1 Nitrospirota bacterium
TTTTATTCAGTCAGGGAATAATATATTTACGGACATTATTTTTGATCTAACTAGGAAGGTTTCACGGACATTTTTTATGATCTAATGCGGGGTGTTAAAAGTCCGCTTGATTCTCGATTATAATAGATTACTATGAAGATAAATTACGACCATATTCAAAAAGCTATGGAGGATATTCGGCGCGACAGGTTTGATTATTATCTTGATCTGACAACCGGTGAGGTCAAACAGGTCCCAATTGATACACTAAAACGCGCTAATGAGATACTTTATACAAACCCCGAGGAGGAATATGAGCCTGGCGTGGTTTTTGACAGCGAGGTTAACCTCGATGTAGAAATGGACGAAAATACCATCGACTCTATTGAAGAGGTTATAGAGATTCTATTGAATTCCAACCGTTTTGTCAGAATACCAGAGAGAGACTCAGCAGATGCCTTTAAGACCATGAGGGATTTTGCAGAAACAGTAAAGGATGAAGCTCTTAAAAAATCACTTATCAATGCCCTTAATGGAAAAGGTGCCTTCAGGCGATTTAAAGATGCACTACTTGCTGACAAAAAGGAGAGAAAACGCTGGCACGGATACAATGCCCTCCATATGAAGAAGGTTATAAAGAGATGGCTCCAGGGGTTAACTATTCTTTGACTACACGAGACATTAAATTTTATAATATCCACAACATGGAGTCGTTATTCAAAAATGATCATAAGGAGGTAGAAAAGTTGGAGACTTTAAGGAGTCTTGACGACAAGATTGCATCTGCTATTGAAAAGGTACGTTTGCTCAAAGAGGAAAAAGAGGCCCTTGAAAAAAGGGTAAAAGAGCTTGAGGAATTATTGAATGAAAAGAACATGGAGATAGAGCGTCTGAGAGCGGAGAAAGGTTCGGTTAAGGGACAGTTAGAGGAGTTGCTTGCCGAGCTTGAAAGTATAGAGATATAGGATTTTAGATTTTAGATTTATGATTTGTGATTTAGGAGTTGGTGGGGGCGAGGAGGGAGTTGAGGGGTTTTGTAATTCAGTGAAAAATGTTATACAATAAAATTAAGAGTTGATATGGCTAGTGTAGAGGTTACCATACTGGGTCAGACTTATAAGATAAAAGGAGATGCCTCTGAGGAGTATATAAAAGAGGTGGCCCAGTATGTGGAGGGAAAGATAAAGGAGGTTGTCGAAAAAAGCCCTGGTATGGCCCCTCTCAAGGCTGCTATACTGGCAGCTATGAACATAGCTGATGAGCTGAAACGAACAAAGCAGGAGCAGGAAATTATAGCAAAGGACCTTGAGTCAAAGGCAGAACAACTTTTCAGTCTCTTCGAGTAATTATAGTCTTATCAATATGCTCTAAAACTATAAGGAGTTGCCTATGAACAGGATAGTTATTGTTACAGACCTGGGTCATTTTAAATATTACCGATTAATTAAAAACGATATGGAAAGCCCACGCCTTGAACTACAGGAAGAGTACGACATAATTGATGCACACAAAAAACTAAGTGAAATGATAACTGACAGGGCTGGTAGGTTCGGTATGGGAAATGAAAAAAAGGACCTCAAGGGTTATGGTGAGGCCCATAATCTTGAGCTTGAAAATAAAAAGAAGATTATAAGACAGATTGCCGAAGATATAAACAAGATAATAAAGTCTGAAGGTTATAAAAAATGGTATCTTGTGGCCGGTAAGACCCTTAACAGTGCCATTCTTGAACGGCTTGACCCAAAGGTAAAGGAGGCACTATACAGAAACATTGTTGCCGATCATGTAAAAACAAAGAAGTCTGATCTGCTTGAGGTACTGCTTTCAGCCTAAGCCTGATCGCACCAGGCCCTGGCATTTTGAAAAAGCCTTAACCAGGGCGAGGCCTTGAGTTCTTTATTCAGGGCCTCGGGCATCCAGGCCCACTGCCATTTAAGAAATGTCCTTTCAGGATGGGGCATCATTGCAAGGTGCCTTCCATCTGGCGAGCAAAGGGCTGTTATTCCCTGGGGTGAGCCGTTTGGATTAAATGGATAGGTCTCGGTAATGTTACCCTCGTCGTCCACATATCTGATAGGGGCAAGCCCCTTTTCAAGCACCTCTTTAAGGATATCCTCTGATGGGAAAAAGGCCCTTCCTTCACCATGGGCAACCCACACGCCAAGCACCGAGTCTTCCATGTCTTTCAACATGATAGACGGGCTTGGCAGTATCCGCACTGTAGAGAATCTTGATTCGAATCTACCCGAACGATTATGGATAAACCTTGGCTGTAGCCTGTCCTCAATACCCTGCCAGGGCACCCATCCGAGCAGGGCCATTAACTGGCAGCCATTACAAACGCCAAGGCTGAAGGTATCGGGCCGATTGTAAAACTGCTGAAACTCGTCAAAGACCTTTGGGTTAAACCTGATAACTCCAGCCCAGCCTTTTGCTGAATCAAGCACATCTGCATAGCTGAACCCACCTACAAAGGCCACACCCTGAAACTCTGATAGCCCTATGCGGCCTGCCACAAGGTCACTCATAGTAATATCCCAGGGCTCAAACCCGGCCTGATAAAAGGCCGATGCCATTTCACGGTCGGAATTGGAGCCTTCCTCTCTGATTATCGCAACCCTGGGTTTTGAAGAACGGCTGAGTATTTCGGGAGCGGTTGGCTCAGTCTCAAAGCTTACATGATACTGTGGGCCCTGGCGGTCATAAATTGCATTGCGTTCTTCATCAACACATTCGGGATTTGCCTGAAGACGATCAAGCTGATAGCTTGTCTCCTCCCAGAGGGCCCTTAGCTTACGCATATCATCTGAAATCTGGGCTACACCATTTACCGAGATTGAAACCTCCTTGTCTTTTACAGTAAATCCGATTTTCTGATAGGGTAGCTCTTTGGCCTCAAGGGCCTTGATCACCTCCTCTTCCTTATCAAGAGGATACTCGAACACAACACCAAGCTCCTCTGAAAAGAGCACCTTCAAAGGCTCTGTTTCATCCGCCCTTATATCAACCTTGATGCCACAGTTACCACCAAAGGCCATCTCAAGCAATGTAGTTACAAGCCCTCCATCGCTACGGTCGTGACCGGCAAGTATAAGACCTTTATCAATAAGTTCCTGCACCACATGGAAGGTCTTTTTAAGAAGTTCCGGATTCTCAAGGTCTGGTGTGTCATTACCAATTTGCTCAAAGACCTGTGCAAGGGCTGAACCACCAAGGCGGTATTTACCCTCTCCAAGGTCTATATAAATCAGTCCGCTTTCACCGGGCCGTTTTATATCAGGTGTTACGGTCTTTGTGATATCAGTACATGGGGCATAGGCTGAGATTACCAGTGTGCCAGGAGATTTCACGATCTCCTCTTTACCGTCTTTACCACGCACAAGGGCTGCCATTGAGAGGCTGTCTTTACCACCATCAATGGCAATACCAAGGTCGATCAGTATATCACGAAGGGCCACTGCTGCATCATAAAGCCTTGCCCCCTCGCCAGGCAGTTTTGCTGCCCACATCCAGTTTCCAGAGCATTTGATGTCTGTAAGTGATGTTAGCCTTGCCCACATGATGTTTGTAATGGCCTCGCCCACCGAAAGCCTTGCCATTGCCTGCGGGCTGATAAGCCCTTTAATTGGTTGTTCTCCGATTGATATTGCAGCCCCGGTGTTTGTGAAATGACTCTGTGCAACAACTGCCACATCAGAAAGGGTAAGCTGAAGCGGACCAGTGCATTGCTGTCTTGCAATAAGGCCAGTTACCGAGCGGTCCACCTTGTTTGTAAGAAACCTCTTCGAGCCAACCGACAATAGCCTCAGTACCCTCTCGAGGGCATCGCCTGAAGTAGTGCTTTCCGGGATGTTAAGGGGCTCGAGTTTGCTCTGAATACGCTCCAGATGGAAGGTCTTTTGAGGCATTTTACCGAGCACCTTTTCGAGCTCAAGCTGCTCCGGGTAGCTATCATCTACTGCGTCATGTAGAATGATGTAGCCATCTCCTGTTATCTCACCGATAACAGAATAGGGCACCTTTTCCCTTTTACACAGGCTGTCAAACAGATCAAGATGTTCAGGCTTTATCAGAAGGGCATCATTTTCCTGATACTCAGCCCCCCATATCTCAAGCACCGAAAGGGTCTCATCACCTACAAGTATGTTTCTGATCTCAATACGGGCACCAGCCGGATAGATGATCTCCTTTACCACATTTGAGTTTCCACCAGCACCCTGGTCGTGTATGCTAACAATGGGATTTTTCTCGCCCATCTCCACACATGCCCTTATCACACGGTTAAGCTTTTGCTCCATTTCAGCATCGCCACGCTGGACAGCCGAGAAATCAAGCTCCTCGATGTTTTCACCCTGAATCATGCTCGAGGCTGCACCACCGCCAATCCCGATACGGTAGGCAGGCCCACCAACCTTAACAACAAGCATTCCCTTCTCGGGTTCACCCTTTTCAAGATGACGGTCGTCAATCTGCCCGATACCACCGGTAAACATAATGGGCTTTATCCATTCTCTGCGTTCACCATCTGGAAGCCTGAGGCCAAATGAACGGGTGTAACCCTGGATGATGGGTTCTCCAAACTTGTTGCCATAATCAGAGGCACCATTACTTGCCTCTATCTCAATCTGAAGTGGTGAGGCCAGATTCGAAGGATAATCAAACTCAGGGTTTTCCCAGGGTAATCTGTAACCGGGTATCTGCAGGTTACCCACACAGTAGGCTGCAGTACCGGCTATCACAAGAGAGCCTTTACCTGTGGCATGAACATCCCTTATACGGCCACCTGTTCCTGTTTCTGCACCCGGGAATGGAGCCACACCGGTTGGAAAGTTGTGGGTCTCGGCAGTGAATATCAGATGATAGAGGGGGTTCTGTTTTTTAAATGGTGCGGGCAGGTTCTGCCTTTCGGGAATGATTGTCTCTATTTGAAAGCCACGAATTGCGCTTGAGTTGTCTTTGAATGCTATAACACTGTTTGTTGGATTTCTTTTAAGAGGTTCTTTTATAAGCTCCATCAGGGTCTTTTCAGCCTCCTGACCATCTATTATCAGACGGCCCTTGAAGAACCAGTGGCGTGAGTGTTCGCTGTTTGACTGGCCAAGATCGAAGCATTCAACATTGGTAGGGTTACGACCAATTTCGTTGACGAATAGATTGTAGTAATAGTCAATATCCCAGTCGTCGAGGCCAAGGCCCATCTCCCTGTTAAGCCTGACAAGGGCCTCCTTACCCTCCTCAATAAGTGGTACCGTGTACACTGGCTCTGGTTTTATGCCTGTGTCAAAGGTGGTGAGCCTTTCCGGATAAACACACTCGGTCATACGGTCGTGAATGAGAGGTAGCAGGTACTCTATTATTTTGTTTTTTTCATCTTCATTTATTGATGAACTCAGACTAAGGAGAAACCTTCTTGACCTCTCAATCCTCTTAATCTTTTCAATTCCACAGCTATGACATATGGATACTGCATTGGTTGACCAGGAGGTGGTAAAGTTCATCCTGGGGCCAACCTCTATGAGAAGCTGATTGTCTGAGGGCGTCAGGGTTGTCTCTGATGTAAGCCGTTCAGGCTCGAAGGTCTCAGCCAGAAGCCACCTGAGGGTATTGAATTCCCTTTCATTTAAAGGCTCTTCCTGCTGGATGTAAAAGCAGAATTCTGTTTCTATGCGTGAGACCACATTTTTCAGTTTATCTGGAAGCTGCCCAGAGAGCTTTCTGAGCAGGTCTTTTATCTTTGCCTCTGTAAGGGCTGGTGATCTGTAAAGGTATAATAAACTCATCTTTACCTCATTTTTAGCTTTTTTTAACTTTCCGGGTTAACTATTATAAAAAAGCACCTGGTATATTTAAAAGAGTGTAGTGCTGCCTAAAAAAGCCGATTGACTCATTAGCCTTTTATATGAGGCAGGAGGGTATAGGGTTTTCGCTCATTCTCGCAGGCCATCCATGGCCTGCTCCGAGGCAGGCAATCTACTTCACCATCCTGGTGAAGATTTTAGATTGCCTGAAACCGCTCAAACTCTATACCCTCCTACCTCTCATTGTCATTGTCCTATTATTATCGGCAATATATGGAGCACTGGGTGTATTATGGTCTTTCTATCCATAGAGTCTATTGATGATCTCTCTAAGCTCGGTTACCGGAATCTGCCCTGGTGCCTTTGGAGCACCAACAGAGGCAAAGGTAAATAAAGAGCCAAGCACAGGAAATACCACCCTGGTGATGAGTCCTTTTTGACCCATGCCGATTGTGATTATCCCCTTTCCATACTCCATGAGGGTTATCTCGGTTAGAAGACGGATATGTTTTTCGTTTTCGACCCGGGTGGCAATCTTAACGATGTCGGCACCAGCTGCTCTGGCGGTGTTTATAATCTCAATTATCTCATCTCTTTCAGGGGTGGTATTGAAGTCGTGAAAGGATGCAATCAACAGGGTGTTTCCTTTTTTACATACTTCCTTTACATCTCTTAAAATGGATGATCTTATTTCAACATCAATCATTGAGGCCCTGTCGGCTATGGCCTCATAAATGTTTAATCTGTCAGAATCGGCTATTTCCTTTGCGCCTCCTTCTTTTACATCTCTGACAGTGGCGATAAGTGGCTTGTTAAACCCCTCAGCCTTCTTAAAGACCCCTTTTATATGATCGAGCGATAGATCCTCGAAGAGGTCAATTCTAAGCTCTATTAGATCTATTGACTTTAGCTGATCATCCTTAAGTAAAGGGATGTCGCTGTCGGACACTGATGCGGCAATTCCCGGTCGGTTGAAACGAAGGAGTCCTTTCATTTTCACCTCAATGCTGTTTCTCGGTTATTGTAAGGTATCCTGAAAGCAGCACTATCGCACCACCTATATAGGCCCTCAAATGGGGCATCTCCGAAAGAAATATCATACTGAAGATTATAGCACCAACAGGCTCCAGATAGCCAAGCACAGCAGCACGGTTTGCCTGTATCCTTCTGAGACCAAAATAGTATAGATAGGGAGCCAGTGTTGAGTGCATTGCACCCATTAAAGCAAAAAAAAGGAGCTTATCTAAAGGAACCGCCTTGATAAAGGGTAGCAAAATCAGGGTCATAAACAGGTTCTGGAAAAAGACGAGTACATAGGGGTTCATTCTCTGGCTGAAAAGACGAATCAGTATTATCAGTATTGCATAAAACAACCCTGAGGCAAGGCCAGATGCAATACCAATAAGATCAGGCGTTACCTTAAGTCCCTCAACAAACACCCCTTTTATGCAGGCAAGCACAGTGGCACCACCAAGCATAATCCATAGCCCAGCGGTTGCCATTACAATGGAGAGTACTATTTTCCAGGTTACTTTTTCCTTTAAGAATATCGCACCAAGAAAGGCAACAAGCACAGGTGCAATGTAATGGGTAAGTACTGCATTGGCAATGGTTGTTTTTGAGTAGGCAAGCAGAAATGTAAAGGTATTTAGCAAAAGACAGATGGTTATTAAAAATATATAGGGCAGTTTTTTAAGGGGTGGTATCTGGCTCCGGATATCAGGACTAAGAAATATCAGAGCCTGAAGGGGCAGAGAAAACAGGGTAGAGTAAAAGATAATCACATGGGTCGGCTCTTCAGCAAGGCGTACGAAAACACCCAGTGAGCTCCATATCAGAATGGCAGCTACAACAAGGAGTGAGCCCATTAGCTAAGTGCCAGCCCCTCTATTTGCCTGAGTACTCGCTGGCGGATCTCTGATGCCTTTTCATCAGGCAAAAGGCGTTTCCCCCTGTCAAGCGCGGGCACAAGAAGGTCTTCAAACCTGCCTCCACAGGAACATGCTGGCACATCTGCATTCATTGGCAGTATCTTTCTTTCACCACAGTCCGGGCATCTTAAAACCCTTTTACTGCCCGACCACTTACCTCGTTTTGCAACCGGTTTGCCTTCTACCTCCATGATGTCCATTGCATAATCAAGCACAGGTGCGTTGCTTATCGAGGTGCCAATGCCATAGGCATCTACCAGTGGATTGAGCACAGGGATATCCTCTTCCTTGATACCACCACTTACAAAGAGCTTTACATGCCTGTACCCCCTGAGGTCAAGCTCCCAGCGTACCTCTTCAAGTATGCGATAGAAATTGCCTCTTCTTGTTGAAGGTGTATCAAGCCTCACGGCAAATAGCTTCTCACCAAGGGCCTCGGCAACATTTATGGCCTCAAACTTTTCATCCAGAAATGTATCTATCAGGGCAACACGCTTGAATTTCGGCTCAAGCACCTCGTCGTAGGCCTTCAGGGCCTCGACCGTTGAACCCATACAGATAATAAGGGCATGGGGCATGGTGCCCATTGGATCTTCACCGATAATCTCACCGCTTTTTACCACAGCCACACCGTCGCAGCCGCCAATATAGGCATTTCTTTCGATCATTGGGGCAAGTATGGGATGCATCCTGCGTGCACCAAAGCTAACCACCAGCCGACCATCGGCAAGGGATTTAAACCTGGCTGCCTTGGTAGCCACCCCAGAGGCCTGACATATTAGCCCCAAAATGGCGGTTTCATAAATACAGAAGTCCTGATAGTGGCCCTCGATTTCCATCACCGGTTCGTAAGGGTAAAAGACCGTACCTTCAGGCATTGCCCTTAGTTTTACTGGCAGGCGCTCAAGCAGATACATTACCTCCTGAAGCCCCGCAAATACACCCCAGGGCCAGCCATTCGGGAAGCTCTTTACCATGAACTCGGCCTTAACAAGGGGGTTTATTCCCTTGGCCTTCAGGATCTTCAGGGTTCTTGAGAAATAGACATCTGTTATATTTCCATTTAATATATCCTCAGGTGTAGCAGTATGAAACATACCTTACCTCCTAAGAATTACCTTCTTCATCTTCCTTCTTTATTATCCATATAATACCAAATTCCCTCTCCTGATAGGCCTTTGCAATACCATAACGAAGCACCTCAAGCAGGGCAAGAAAGGTCACTATCAGGACCTCTCTTGAGTAATTTTCTTCGAAGAGCTGTTCAAATCTTATTGGACTCTCCCTTTCAAGGCGTTCCAGGATGTAATTTATTCGATCCTTTACAGTAAGGGTTTCTTTAGTGACCGACAATGCCTCTGGTGGGGCATTCTCGAGCACCCTTTTAAAGGCTGCTATCAGGTCGAAGATGTGCACATCAAAAAGAAGTGGTTCTTCGGGGCCAAGGTCTTCCACCTCGAGGGGGTCGCGCCAGAAATACCTTGAGCGTTCCTCAAGCCGGTCCTTGAGATCAAGGGAGGCATCCTTGAAGGCCTGGTACTCAAGCAGCCTTTCAACGAGCTCAATTCTCGGGTCTTCCCTTTCCTCCGGTGGTACATCCTCATCCACAGGCAAAAGCATTCGGGTTTTAATCTGTATAAGGGTGGCTGCCATAACCAGAAACTCGCCTGCAATCTCCAGATTAAGCTCCTTCATCAACTCAAGATACTCAAGGTACTGCTTGGTAATCTCGGCTATAGGGATGTCGTAGATATCTATTTCGTTTTCCCTGATAAGATGTAGGAGCAGATCGAGTGGACCCTCAAAGATGGGTATTTTTACTTTATAATCAGCATCTGTCATGCTGATTATTATAAAATAGGCAAGAGGCTAAAGGCTACCAAAGGGAGAAAATAGATTGTGAAAGAGGTCTTACAGATTATAGCTGTATTTGTTCTCTTTGCATTTATTCATAGCCTTTGTGTAAGGGAAAGGGTAAAGGAGTACTTTGCCCGGTTAGTGGGAGTCAGGGCAACCAAGGGGCTATACAGGTTGCTTTATACCCTGTTTTCAGCCCTTACAACCCTCTTAGCCTTTTTGTATATCAATTCGCTGCCCGATTATTATATATTCCGTGGGCCTGCGTGGTTTCGATGGCCAATGCATTTCATTCAACTTGCCGGATTACTGTTTGCGGCCTCTACATTCAGGGCCATTGATAACCTGGAGTTTCTTGGTCTGAGACAGTTTTTTAAGTTTTTACGGGGTGAGGATATAGGAGGAGACCTTGAAGGGATATCATCTAATCGATTGATCACCACCGGGGCCTATGCGGTGGTAAGGCATCCCATGTATCTTGGTGGGTTAATAATATTTTCCTTCGAGCCAAATATCACAAGAAACTGGCTAACAGTAAGCATACTTGCAGACATATACTTTATCTATGGTGCCCTGGCAGAGGAGAAGAGGTTGATAAGGGCCTTTGGACAGGAGTATTTGGATTATATGAAAAGGGTAAACAGATTTTTACCAACCCTTAATGGGCTAAAGCAGTACTTGAGGTGGCTTTTTGGCCTTGAAGATAGATAGCCCGATATTTTTCGTAAGTACGGAAGACCTTTTTGACATACAAACGGGTCTCCACATAGGGGATCTGTTCGAGAAACTCGTCAAGTCCGTTATACCGCAGGTTTTTTAGCCAGCGGTCCACTGCGTTTTCACCAGCATTGTAAGCTGCAACTGCTAAAAAGGGATTCTGAAACTTATCCAGTAGCCATCTGAGATAGGTAGCGCCAAGGGTGATATTAATCTCTGGCACAAAGACAGAGTTTTCTGCATCCTCTTCGAGCGAAATGTCTATTCCACTTAACTTTGCCAGACGCTTTGCGGTAAAGCTCATCAGCTGCATAAGACCCATTGCCCCTGAACGTGACAGGGCCTGGGGGTCAAAACGGCTTTCCACCCTCATAACAGAAAGAAGCAGAAAGGGATCAAGGTTTAAGCCGGTAGATATAGAATAGATTTTGTCGAAAAAGGCTATGGGGTAAAGTATACGCTCTTTGTAGGGATTACCATCCAGATGCCCTCCTGTTAATCGGATGGCTTCTTTGTAAAAACCATACTTATAAAGCAGGTAAAGATAGGGCCTTCGGTGGTTCTGCTTTTTAAGATGGTAAATAATCTCTCTTTTTATGTAGTCCATCAGGCCCGTGCTATAAAGGCCGTTGATTCTATTTTTTATACCCTCAGGTATATCAGGTGGATAATCCATTGCGGGTAATTTTATGTCTGAAAGAACCTCTTCTGGCTTGAAAAGAAAATCTTTCTTACTGTTTTCATATCGTATTAAAGATAGATAAAGGCTTGGTCTATGGAGCTTTTCATTGGTCATTAATTCTTTATATCCAAGCTCTTTGTTGATTTTTTTCAGCCAGTATAGATATATTGGTCGTCTATAGGAGTTGTAAAGGTCTCTGAGGTTATAGGCTGCATTTATATACTGCCCGTTAAGATACTCGGTCCAGGCTATCTCCCACAATGCCTCTTCTTGGCAGCCCTGATAGTTCCTGTAAGCCCTTCTCAGATAATACAGTGCCCTGTCGTATTGTCCCTTCATTCGTAGCTGTTTGCCTCGTAGCAATAATGCCGTACATGGGGTTTTGCCTTTGAGATGTCTGGTCTTTGTGATTATCCTCTCAAGACCCTTTTCATCATCGGCCCTGAAATATGCAATGGCTGCATGTTTGAGTCGGTGCATTTTTTCATAAAGCCTTGCTGCCTTTGAGTATTTCCTCAAACGAAATAAGGTATCGGCATGGGCTATCTGAAGCCTCCGGTCGTTAGGTTCAGAGGAAATCCTATCTTTCAGAAGGCTTAGGGCCTCTTTGTATTTCAGGTTTTTATGAAGATTGTAGAGAAGCCTTAAAAATTCCTTGGTAGTAAGCCCTGAAGGAGGATAGTACTCTTTTGCCTCTTCATAGTACTTACCACCTTTTATCAAAAGAAGTCGGGCCACTTTATTCCTGAGTGATTCATTGCTCTTCAGGGCATCAAAGACTGTATAAAGGGCCTCTTCATTGTCAGGGTATTTTTCAATAAACTTTAAAAAGTATTCAATATACT
>JAADIE010000124.1 GCA_013151495.1 Nitrospirota bacterium
TCATTATAATAAAGAAGAAATGACTCCTGCATGGATTTGTCTAAACCTATGCCCAACTGTCTTGCCCCTTTTATAAGTATCTCAAGGAATCTTTCAGACATTTAGAGATCACAGCTCGGGTGATTCAAATCCCATGGAGAGGTTTCTTAAGGTGTAATATACGGTTCTGAAGGTCTGGAAATTGATGAATTCCGATTCCGAGGGTATATACTCCTCGTTGATGATTTCTTCCCTCACGGTTTGTAGTAGCCGCTTCAAGCGGGTGTAGTTTTTGTAATTGGAGTTTTCTATTATGTCGATACAGAGTTCCGAGATCGGGACCAGCTCATTTTTTGCAAAATCAAGATAAAGCTCCGATACCTCAAGATAGACATCCTCTGGCACCTCATAGGGTTCGCAGTCTTTATAGGGCTTGAGCAACTCAAAAACATCCTCACTGTAAAGCCACCAGCTCTCAAGAGGAAAGCGCTTCAGGTCTTTTGGTGAGTACTCAAGGGGCTCGAAGTATCTCTGGGCATAGTAGTACTCCAGGGGCTCTATGCCCTTCCATTTAAGCATATTCTTCAGGATTATAAACTCCCTTGGGACCTCTTTACCCTGTTTATCTGATTGCTTCAGAAAGTGATTAAGCAACCTGATCAGGAAAGGCTGAGACACACTGAAGTACTTCAGGGCCGATACATATTCGCGTCTGATATCATCAAAGGCCTCTTTTGTGAGATTGGTAAGTAACACTATGTCTTTTATTCCCTCTGAAAGCTTAAGCAGGATCGAGGCAAACATGTACGAGTTGCGGGCAAATCTCTTACCCACATAAACACTCATAGCACCGTTACCATCAATCAGGGTAACCTTTGTGTCTGCCGTATCATCATATAGCCCTGGTATTTCATCCCTTATTGGCTCGGGCAGCTCATGCATCAGGGTGATATAGCTTTCCTCGGCCAGTTTACCCACCCTTTTATTAAGCCGTGAAATACTGTACAGGGTTTCTATGGCCTGCTGTGTGGATGCAAGCTCAATGGCCTTTAAGGCTGCATGACGGACATCAGGGCTGTCGTGGTAAGTGAGTATCTCAAAAAAAGAAAGCAGTTCCTCTTCCTCTGCACCCACAAGATCCTCGATCATGCCAAGCAGGGCATCGGGATGACTCTTCTCTATAATTACCTTATGAATCTCGTAAAGCCTCGAGCGGTTACTGACCAGCTGATCAAGAATAAAATCCTCAAAACTCTCTCGATAATCGGTAAACTCCTCTATAAACTCATCGAAACCATCAAGTCTATCAATCAGCTCCTCTGGCTCAAAGGCAGACAGTATCACGGCCTTATCGATCCCCGAAAGCCTGTCGGTTTTTAACATTTTGTTAAGTTCCTGGATTAGCCAGTCAGGAAGGGGTGGATGAAAATGCTTTTCCATTATGTATTTCATCAAGGTAAGGATATTTTCCTTTTTGTTGTGGTTAAGTTTTTCAGAGTAGATAAGGCCAAACAGGAGCTTTAATACTATGTCGGGTTTTTCATAGATATATCTTGGGGCCTCTCGTCTCATATCCTTTGGATTAAGAGCGATAAGGCGACGAAGGTCTGCAAGCTGGTTTTTCTTAGGCATTTAGGACCTCTTCATCGGGCCTTTTTGAGGGCCTTCGGCGTCTCTTTTCAAGGGCAACCATCAACAGGGCAATAGCAGCTGGAGTGACTCCTGGAATCCTGCTTGCCTGTCCGAGGTTTTCTGGTCTTATCTCCTTCAGTTTGCTTATTACCTCTTTAGAAAGGCCGGCTACCTTTTCGTAGCTGAAATCAGCCGGTATTCTGCGGTCTTCAAGCTTTTTCATTCTCTTTACCAGTTCAATCTGTCTCTTTATGTATCCACTGTATTTTACCTCTGTTTCAATGAGTTGTGCAATCTCCTCTGTAAGTTCCATAGCGGGTGGGGATATCTCTGCAAGATGGTGATAGTGTATCTCCGGTCTTTTCAGTAGCTGGCTTAGACTCTGGGGTTCCTTTATTGCTGTAGTTCCAAGTGCTTCCAGTAATTTGTTTATTTCCTCTGGTTTTATACGAGTACTCTCAAGCCTTTTAAGTTCTTCTTTGAAGAGCTTCATCTTTTTCTTGAACCTTTCATACTGTTCATCACTTACAAGGCCAACCCTGTAGCCCTTTTCAGTTAGCCTCATGTCGGCATTGTCGTGTCTTAGAAGAAGCCTGTATTCAGCCCTTGATGTAAACATCCTGTAAGGCTCTGAGGTGCCTTTGGTAACAAGATCATCTATCAGTACGCCAATGTAGCCCTCGTGACGGTTGATAATAAGGGGTTCTCTGCCTTTGACCTTCAGGGCAGCGTTTATCCCGGCAATAAGACCCTGGGCTGCAGCCTCTTCATATCCGGAGGTGCCATTGATTTGCCCTGCAAGAAAGAGTCCCTGAATCTTCTTGGTCTCCAGCGAATGTTTTAGCTCTGTTGGGTAGACGAAGTCGTACTCAATGGCATATCCCGGACGCATAATCTCGGCCTCTTCAAGCCCGGGTATGGTTCTTACAAGTCGGATCTGAACATCATAAGGAAGGCTTGTGGAAATACCGTTTGCATAATACTCTTTTGTCTCAAGCCCCTCTGGCTCGAGAAAGACCTGATGTCTTGGTTTATCGGCAAATCTAACCACCTTGTCCTCAATAGATGGGCAGTATCTTGGCCCTATTCCCTTTATCTTACCGCTGTACAGTGGAGAACGGTCCAGGTTCTGCCTGATGATTTCATGGGTCTTCTCATTTGTATATGTTATGTAACAGGGCAGTTGAGGATTGGTTATCTTCTCGGTTGAATAGGAAAATGGAGGTGGTGGATCATCACCCCATTGTTCAGTTGTTTTTGAAAAATCAATTGTTCTTGCATCGATTCTCGGAGGGGTACCGGTTTTTAGCCTTCCCATCCTGAGTCCAAGTGCCTTCAAAGACTCTGAAAGCCCAATGGATGGGAACTCTCCGGCCCTGCCTGCAGAAAAACTGTCAAGTCCTATATGAATTAATCCCTTTAAAAAGGTACCTGTGGTGATTACCACTACAGGGGCTTCATAAAAGGCACCCAGCGAGGTTACCACTCCTTTTATTTTTCCGTCTTCAACAACCAGCTGCTCTACAGATGCCTGTTTTATTGTAAGCCCTGATTGGGCCTCAAGCCTTTTTCGCATGCTAAGTCTGTAAAGCACCCTGTCAGCCTGGGCCCTCAGCGACCAGACAGCAGGTCCCTTGCTTCGGTTTAGTATCCTGAACTGGATACCGGCAGAGTCTGCCACCTTGGCCATCTCGCCGCCAAGGGCATCGATCTCCCTTACCAGATGCCCTTTGGCAAGCCCTCCGATGGCCGGGTTGCAGGACATCTGACCGATGGTATCAAGGTTTAGTGTAAAGATGCAGGTCTGCATTCCAAGACGTGCTGCTGCCAGGGCTGCCTCGCAGCCTGCATGACCTGCACCTACAACAATTACATCAAACTCTGCCTCTTTATACATTGAAATGCTCCCTGAGACGCTGTAATCTCTTGTAACCAGCTGGACTCAGTCTTTTAAGGTCCTCCTCTACCTCGGTAAGCCTTTCAAGTAATTTGGGCTTCCATGTATCCGGGGTGTTTTTGGCAGCAAGCAGACCAACATAGAGCGAGGAAAGACCATATAAAAACTTTACATTTTCCGGGTCAACCGCAAGCAGCCTTTGTAGCACAAGGCTTGGAAACAAAGGATTGTCTACCTCGTACACGATGTCATACATCTTATCCAGTATTACAGTTTCATCTATCATGACATCCACATCTATGAAGGTCTTTCCCTCGTCGTCTCTGTCAATATATTCGATATGCTTGGCCTCTTCAATGGTTTTATCAAAACACTCTTTATCGCAGAAAAACCCTGGTATGTTTATGCAGAAAAGACCGTGAACCATATATATGGTATTGCCCTGCTGGTTGTCCTTTACAACCTTGATCTGTTTTCCGCAGTTGTCGCAGTTGGTTGACAGTTCCTTTTTCATTCAGGTCTCCTTTCCATGATTCATTTCATAGGAATGGTGATACTTTTATGGTAATAAGTATTTAGAGGTTTATGCAAGCTACATAAATTTTTTCTGGAGATTTTAAATTTTTTAGACGATAATAAAAGTAAAGGAGGAGCCTATGAAAGAGGATGCTTACAGAAGGTACATCAGGGAAGTTATCAGGGCTATTCTGAGAGGCATTGTACTTTTTCTTCTCAGCATCAGTCTGATAATCACCCAGGATAAGCACTCTATTCTGACACAGCTTTTCCTGCCGGATGGAAGCATCAAGATAGCCCTGCCAGCACTGGTGTTTTTGTTTTCTGTTATTTACATCTGGTATTATACCTGCCTTGGTGCCAAGATTATGAGACGAAAGATTCAGATTTATATTGGCTATACCAGGGCAATAATAGTGGCCTCTACAATGGCAATGGCTTTGCAGTATTTTTAATGTCGGAGGCCTTTGAGTTTTTTGAATATGCCTGAGGTCATGATATCCTCGAGGCGCATTTTATGCCGTATTTGCCAGTTTGGGTATTCCGTTAATGTGCCTGGAAGATTGGTTTGATCAACCACCCCAATCAGATCATTCAGGTTTACCTGTAGTAGCATGGATGGGGTTTTTGCAAGAAACCTATAGATTGCTATTATAAGCTCCTCTGTCAGGCGCTCTGTTTTAGCCGGGTCTAACTCTACTTTCTCCGGTAAAAGACCTTCATTGTTTAGGGCCCTTAAAAGCCGCCACCTGTCGTACTGTCTCTCTCTTAAATCCGTTTCAAGTACAGTGTCGTGGGGATATCTTCCAAGCTCCTTTTTCTTCTGTATATCCCTTCCAAGCCAGAACCCCTGCAGTGTGGGCAGATCGTGGGTGGTGGTGGAAACCACAGCCTTTTCTGGATAGGCCACTGGCGGTAGATATTCACCGGTTGAATAATCCTTCTCGAAATAAAGCAGCCTGAAAGAAAGCATATCAAAGCGCCATAGCTTGTCTCTGACCTCTGGCGGAACTGTTCCGAGGTCCTCAGCGATTATTACTGATCTATTCCTTTGACTTTCAAGAGCCAGTATGCTTAACAGTTCATCTGCCGGGTACCTGATATAGATACCATCAGAAGGCTCAGCCCCTGCAGGTATCCAGAAAAGCCTGAAGAGCCCAAGGGCATGATCTATTCTCAGGGCACCAGCATAAGAGAGGTTTTTCCTTATCAGCTTTATAAAAAAGTCATAGCCCTCCTGCCGCAAGGCCCCTGGAGCAAGTGGTGGAAATCCCCAGTCCTGCCCAAGGGGGCTGAATGCATCCGGTGGTGCACCAACCGAACAGCCGCTGACAAAGAGCCTCTGATTTGCCCAGACATCGCTGCCCTCTTCAAGTGAGCCAATAGCAAGGTCTCTGCATAAACCAATACTGAGGTCTGACTCTACCGAGGTCCTCTCAACTGCTGACAGTTGCTCATTGAACAGCCATTGAAGGTACTTCTGAAACAGTATCTCTTTCTGGTGTGATGCCTCAAAGGCCCTTACAGATTCAGCCTCCGGGTGTCTGAATCCATCAGGCCATACTTTCCATCCATACATACCCGCCCTGGAGAAATACTCGTAGATGGCCATATACAGGGCGTGGCAGTGAAGGTCTCTGCCTTCTTCTTTTATGTAGGCTAAAAAGTCTCTACCTCTTTCTGTATTTCTTTTTAGATGGAGATTATAAAATTGCAGGAATGCCTTTTTAAGAAATTTGATCTTTTTTTCAAAGACCCTGTCGTAATCAATTAATGCTGAAGTCTTGAGGGAATTGAACTCGGCCTTTATTGAAGAAATATCATCCTCTAACTCCTCAACAGCCATAAGATCAATGTATATTGGGTTTGTATAAAGCTTGCTAACAGGCGAGTATGGGCTTATTCCATAGGGATAACGGTTGGTGGTATGATGAAAGGGATTAAGGGCCACAAAATGTCCTTCAAGCTCCTTTGCGGTCCATTGTACGATTGTCTTAAGGTCGGTAAGATCCCCTATTGCCTGATTTCTTGATGAGTTTATCTCAAAGAGATTAATCCCCAGTCCCCAGAGCCTCTCATGTTTGAGCCTTTCAGGAATATAGGCCCTGGCCGGACATACTATGAGTTTTGAATGGATTATGGATCCATCGAGCTCTACCCTTAATTGGTAGTAACCGGTTTTCAGGGATTCATTGAGCTTTATTGCATGTTCGTTGAACCTGCCTGATGGGCCTTCAACAGTGCCCTTGAATTCAAGCTCAGATAGTTTTACATCCTGCCCTGTCACCGGCTCTGAATCTTCATCAAAGACCTCGATGAGGAGCCTTTTTTCTGATACGAAGTGGGCTGGCACCCTTAGGGTTATTTCATCTTTGAAAATGCCATTAATGAACACCACAGGGTCAATCAATCTTTCAATCTGTGTTATCCTCTTTTGATCAAAGAATTCCTTAAGGGATGAAGGATTTTCAACAGGGTATCCAAGCGCTGCTATTACTGCTTCAATGATTTCAGGCCTGGCAGTATGTTTATTGCCCCACACATCATGGTATTCATGAATAATACCCTCAAACCCGGCTATCTCTTTCAGGAGGTCGTCCTTATTCATTGAGCTGTTCCAGGATTGCATCCATATTAAAATACAGTCTTTCCCCCAGTTGTCTAAACTCTTTTCCTGGTGGATGGGTACTGTATATCTTTACAAGGGTTTCATAATAGAGATTCTGTACAGTCCATAGATTGATACTGAATGGAAGGGCTCTACAGAGGTTTAACAGTCTGAAGGCTAGGTTCAGGCCCTTTTGATGGGGTTGATTCATTGCCTCTTTGAATTGAGCCTCCACAAACCGCCTGAACAGGAACTCGAACTCCTCTGCTTTTAAGGAAAACGAGTGAAGCTTTATTATATCAATTATCTTTTCTATAGCCTCCAGATCTCCACTGTTAAGGGCATATAGCAGCTGGTTCTTCAAAAATGACTCAGCAGGCACCCTTAGATCAACAGAAATGGTGAAGTTTTCTTTTCCAAGCAATCTTAACAGGGAAAGCATTTCAGCCTTTAGCCCTTCTTCAGTGAAATTTATCCGTTCGAGTCTTTTTAAAAGGGCCTTCTTCAATATCTCCTGTTTTTCAGGCTCAATAAGATCATTAACCGAATATGGTCTTTCATCATCAAGCACAACCCTGATATCTAAAATGTTATCAGCCCTGCTGGTGTCAACCTCAATCTGGGATGTCTCCTGGGTTGAGAGCATATTGATTTCAAGAAGGGCCTTTTTAGAGTCCTTCTGGTGTCTGAGCATTTTTATCTTTATATTTCCTTTACGGTATTCATTGTCGGAGGGTTCAAGGGCAAAATGGAATGCACCAATAAGGGCAGCCTGTTTGCTGTCTACCACCTGGGGCATGACCTGTTTTCTGAAGATATCCGCTCCTGTGCCAAGCTCTTTTATGTTGCTTTTTGCCTCTGAGAGGATATCCAGGAATCCCTCAAGCAGACTTTCGCCTGTAAGGCTTTCATAAAGCTCCATGGCCCTCAGGGCATAGGTCAGTATCTGCAGGGTCTCAATTCGGGAGATATCATTAAAAAACCAGCCACAGCTTGTGTACATTAACATGGCATTCTTCTGAAGCTCAAGCAATTTAAGGGCATTCTGCCGATTGATAGCGCTATCAGGTCTTACAAGATGTTTCCTGAGAAAGGGCACTCTGTTGTTTTCGTCAAGCATTACATCGATGTAGTGATTTCTTGCACTCCAGGGGTCATGAAACAGTTCACCACCCATATCCTCGAAGACCCTGATAAAATAAAACCTAATGAAATCAAGGGCCTCCCTTAATGGGGCCCTCCACAGCTGATTCCATCCCTTTATTACAGGTACTGAACATCCACAGTCGTCTCTCCATCTTTCCACTCCATGCATGCAACTCCAGGAGGTATTTTCCTTTATCTGAACCTCAGCGGTAACTTTCAGTTCCTCAAGACAATAACCAGGATTTGTGATCAACGCACCCACTGAGTTTTCAATAGCCGAGATTGCATAAGAGAGGGCCATCTCTGAAAACTTATGATGATGTCCATAGGTTTCTCCATCGGTAGCAATGCATAAAAGGGGAGGTTGCTCCTTCATTGGTAAGGGTTCTTCAAGCAGCCTCTTTGCAAAGGCCTCACCACTTTCGAGTAGTTTACCAAAGGCAATCTCCTGTGAAATACCGGCATGATAAAAGAAGACATGGATCTCTCTTCCTGTAGGTAGCTTAACAAGGTAGGGCATAGAGACATCCAGTTTTGATGGCTCTACAGGATGCCACCTTTTATCGGAAGGCCCTTTTATCATCTTTGCCTGATGAGGAGCAAGTAAAGTAAACCGTATGCCCCTTTCAGCCATAATATCGAGGGTCTCAAGATCAACTGCTGTTTCAGGTAACCACATGCCCTCTGGGTAGCGACCAAAATGGAATTGAAAGTCCCTTATACCCCATACTATCTGGGTGATCTTATCCTGTCTGTTTGCAAGGGGCATGATAATATGGTTATAACACTGGGCAATAGCATTGCCATGGCCATTGTTCAAAACCCTGCTTTTTGTATCGGCCCTGATTATTCTGGAAAATACAGCTGGTGAATGCTGCCGAAGCCAGCTTAGAAGGGTGGGGCCAAAGTTGAAGCTGATTTTTTCGTAGTTATTAACCAGTCGAGTGATTCGACCATTTGGGTCAAGAATCCGGGACACAGAATTGGGTGCATAACACTCGGCATTTATCCGTTCGTTCCAGTCATGATAGGGATAGGCTGACGGCTGATGCGGTATGTACTGAAACCAGGGATTATCACGAGGGGGCTGATAAAAGTGGCCATGTATAACGATATATCGGTCCATTGATTTATGCTCTGTAACAGGAACCTCTATCTTTCCTCTGAGACCGATACACTGGCAACAGCCTGGTCGCTATTAGAGAGCTTTGCTATTAATTCCTGGAATTTATTAACCCTGGCCCTGAAATCGGCAAGGTATTTTTTAGGAACTGGACGATCACGAGGTACTTTCATTCTAAGAGGATTTATGAATCTGCCATTCTTTTTAACCCTGTAATCAAGGTGTGGGCCTGTGGCCAAACCAGTGCTACCAACATACCCGATTATCTCACCCTGTTTTACCTTGACACCCTTTTTGATGCCTTTTTTAATTCTTGAAAGATGGCCATAATAGGTCTTGTAGCCGTTGGGATGTCGTATGATCACACACTTTCCATATGCTCCTTTCCAGCCAGCATAAACAACAGTGCCTGTACCAGCAGCCGATACTGGCGTTCCGGTTGGAGCTGCATAATCTACACCAAGGTGTGGACGATACCGTTTCAATATGGGATGTTTTCTTCGATAACTAAACCCTGAACTAATGTATTTAAACCGGAGGGGTGCTCTCAGTAGTGCCTTTCTAAGAGAGTTTCCTTTGCTGTCAAAGTAATACTCTTTTCCGTCTATCTTGTACAGAAAGGCCTCGTACCTCTTACCATTGTTAATAAACTCAGCTGCCAGTATTTTGCCATAGCCTTTGAATATATTGTCTTTCCAGAGTTCCTCGACCAGTATCTGGAATCGGTCTCCCTGACGGAGCTCTGTAACAAAGTCTATCTCCGACTCAAATATCTCGGCCAGCTCTATTGCAAGTCGCTGGTGTTCACGGCTGCTGCCAAGTGCATAGATTAGGTTGTTTTCGATAGTTCCGGATATAAGGGCATATCTTTTTTCATATTCAACAGGAACCTTCAGGGCAAGGAAGCTATCGTTGGTGTTGATGATTTTCAGATATTCCCAGTCATTAATAGAGTACTTAAAGGTGCTGAGTTCTTCTCTTTCAGAGCCAGGTTCTTTTATTGTCGTAATAACATAAGAGCGTAGAGGTTTAAGTTTTACCAGATTATAGACTTTTTTTGATGCCTTTGTTATCTCGGGTAAATACTGAAGGCTTATCCCCTGGCGTTTAAATATATCAAACAGCGATTCGCCCTGGTTTACAATACCAACTATCTTTTTAATCTCTGGAAGCTCAATCAGAACCGGATGTCCTGGAAACTGGGGTGCCTTTTCTCTTCCTGAGATGCTTTTAATATAAAAAAAGCCAAATGCAAGAAAGATAATGATTATAGCCATTAGAATTTTTTTCATATTGATATATTATATACACTGAGGCATCTGAAAGCAAAGCCAACTGTCAGCATCTTTTAACAATAAGCACCGACATGCTTGCATATCTCATTATGTCTCTGGAAACGCTCCCCAGCAGACCACGAATTCCTTTGTGGCCTCTGCAGCCTGTAACGATTATATCTACATCCGTGTTTTCAGCAAAACTCAGGATTTCGGTTGATGGGTCACCAACCTTGGTTAGTGGTCTCAGGTTTGAATATCTGTCAGATAGAATTTTAGTGGCCCTGTCGAGTATTCTGCTTGATTCGGAAAACTCTTTTTGTCTTATCTCAGCAACCACATCCTTCATTCTGTCGTCAATTTCGATATAAAACCTCTCGGGAATATCGTGTATTGCCGATTGTACAACATGGAGAATTGTTATTTCCGTATCTATAGGGAAAGGAATTCTCTGTAAGACCTCTGCAGTCGAGTCTGCATACTCAGAGCCGTCTGTGGCAAAGAGGATCTTCAGTCGTCCCTTTATATCCCATTGTTTCTGTCGTATTACCAACACAGGAAGGGTAGCCTTTGAAACCACATCCCTTGCCACACTTCCTATGAGTATCGATTTTAGGCCTCTTAAGCCCTTTGAGCCAACCACAATCAGGTCACACTCACCCTCTTCAGATGCCCTGATTATTTCTTCCACCACATCACCTTCGGCTATCGAGGTGGTAATACTTACATTAAGTGGCTTTAGTACCTCCAGTGCTTCGTCAAGGATTTTGGGTGCTACTTCCTGTTTTATTGTGTATATAACCTCGCTGTAATCCTGGACCTCATGTAATAGTGGAACAAAATTGATAACATGAAGCAGTCTTATTTCATCCTCCTGGGTAAGATCAAGATGATTCAAAAACCTTGCAGCCTCCAGCGAATACTCCCTGCCATCAATGGCTACAAGTATTCTCATTCCCTCCACCCCCTTTCTCTTTTGTTTCTACTTTAATGGTATCACATAACAGGGTGGTTGACAACCTACTGGCCTATAATCTGCACTATCAGGGTTCTTTTTCTTGGTCGGTTGTCAAAGTCGATAAACACTATCTGCTGCCAGGTGCCAAGTTGTAACTGACCATTGATTACAGGTATGGTAATAGAGGGCTTTAAAAGGGCAGCCCTGACATGAGAGAAACCATTTCCATCGCCCCATCTTTTATTGTGTTCGTAAGGGATATCAGATGGAGCAATTCGCTCTATAGCTTTTCTCAAATCCTCTATTACACCTGGCTCGAACTCTATGGTTGTTATCGAGCCTGTTGAACCAGGACAGAATATGTTTACTAATCCATTAACTATCCTGGAGTTGTTAACTGCCTCTATGACTTCCGGTGTAATATCGATGATATCTGTATGTCCTTGGGTTTTTAGCTTAATCGTACTACTATAATGCATAGAAAAAAATAACATAATA
>JAADIE010000014.1 GCA_013151495.1 Nitrospirota bacterium
GTTTGATTTTGATTAGGTTGCCAGGAAATATTGCAAAACCTATTATAAATGTGCTTTAATATTGATGCCTTTAAATCGGCCCCGTGAGGCTGATAAGGCAGGGAGGCTGGATTGACAAAAACCGAAACTAAACCAAAGACCTTTCACCCTGAAGGCAGGGAGAAAGGTTTTTTTATGTCATGAAAAAGGAAATTCTTGACGCAACCGATATAAATCGAGCCCTCTCGAGGATGGCCCACGAGATAATAGAGAAGAATCGAGATCTTAAAAGGGTCTGTCTTATCGGTATTCAGCGCGGTGGTGTTCATCTTGCCAGAAGGCTTGCAGAAAAGATTAGAAGTTTCGAGGGCACAGAGATTGATGTGGGTGCCCTTGACATATCCCTTTACAGGGATGACCTTTATTTGAGAAAAGAACAGCCAGTGGTGAGAAAGACCGATATACCCTTTGAAATAACCGATAGAGTGGTGGTGCTGGTGGATGATGTTCTATTTACAGGTCGCTCCATCAGGGCCGCTATGGATGCCCTGATGGACATGGGACGGCCCGCCCGTATACAGCTTGCGGTACTGATAGATCGAGGGCACAGAGAGCTACCTATAAGGGCTGATTTTGTTGGAAAAAATGTGCCTACCTCTTTAAAAGAGATAGTTGAGGTGGAGCTTAAAGAGGAAGGAAAAGAGGACAGGGTTGTAATTGAAGAGAAAGGGTGAAGGATTTAAGACTTAGGATTTTAGATTTCAGATTTTAGATTTTAGATTTGGATTTGAAGGGGATTTGAGGTTTGGGGAAAAGGCATCTATTAAGTATTAAGGATCTTTCGAGAGAGGATATTACCCTGATCCTTGATACAGCCGAAGGGTTCAAGGATGTCCTGAAGAGGGATATTAAAAAGGTTCCAACCCTGAGGGGCAAAACAGTGGTTAACCTTTTTTTTGAACCCTCTACGCGTACCCGTACATCCTTTGAACTTGCAGCTAAAAGACTGAGTACTGATGTAATAAACTTTTCTGTATCAACGAGTGCAGTTGTTAAGGGTGAAAGCCTTATAGACACTGCCCTTACTATTCAGGCCCTTGGAGCCGACTTCGTTGTTGTCAGACACTCTTCCTCGGGCGTACCACACCTTCTGGCTGATAAAATAAATGCCTCCATCATAAACGCAGGCGATGGTATTAACGAACATCCCACACAGGCCCTGCTTGATGCCTTTACCATAAGGGAAAAAAAGGGCAGGGTGGAAGGTTTAACAATAGCAATAGTAGGTGATATATTACATAGTCGTGTTGCCAGATCGAATATACCCTGTCTGACCAAACTTGGTGCCCGGGTCAGGCTCATTGGTCCACCAACCCTGGTGCCCGACGAGTTCAGGGCAGATCAGGTTGAAATCCACTATTCAATGGAAGAGGGTCTCAGGGATGTGGATGTCGTGATGATGCTCAGAATACAGCTGGAGCGGCAGGATAGAGGTTTTTTCCCTACCGTCAACGAATATTTCCGCCTCTGGGGACTTACCTCAGAACGAATCGCCCTTGCAAGGGATGATGCTATTGTTATGCATCCAGGGCCCATGAACAGGGGTGTAGAGATAGACTCGGCAGTTGCCGACTCCTCAAGGTCGGTAATATTAGAGCAGGTAACAAATGGTATAGCAGTTAGAATGGCGGTTCTATATCTGCTTGGAGGTAAGGCTTAAAAATGGTTGAAAAAGGAGAAAAGATACTGATCAGCGGAGGACAGATAGTTGATCCCTCTCAAGGGATAAATTGTGTAGGGGACTTATTAATAGAGAAGGGGAAGATTAAATCCCTGGCACTCGAGCCTGAAAAGATTGAAAAAACAGAAGAAGACATTACAAAGGTGATAAATGCCAAAGGCATGTTAGTTTTTCCAGGCCTGGTTGATATGCATGTACATCTTAGAGAGCCTGGATACGAATACAAGGAGACTATAAAGACTGGTACAATGGCAGCTGTCAGAGGTGGTTTCACCTCGGTCTGCTGTATGCCTAACACAAAACCGGTTAACGACAATGAAACAGTAACCGAGTTTATTTTAAGAAAGGCCTTTGCCGAGGGTGCCTGCTATGTCTTCCCAATAGGTGCAATTACAAAGGGCCAGAAGGGTGAGGAATTGTCTGAGATGGGCATGATGTACGAGGCTGGATGCGTTGCCTTCTCAGATGATGGACACCCGGTGATGAATTCCCTTGTTATGAGACGGGCCCTGGAATACACAAAGGCCTTTGATGTGCCGATAATAACCCATGCCGAGGACATCAATCTCTCAGCTAATGGGGTTATGAATGAGGGCATTGTGTCTCATGAGCTTGGACTCAGGGGAATTCCGGCAGAGGCCGAGGTGATTATGATAAAAAGGGATATCGAGCTTGCGAGACTGACTGGTGGCAGGCTTCATATAGCTCATGTATCAACCAGAGGAGGTGTTAAGGCCATTAGAGAGGCCAAAAACTCTGGTCTCAGGGTGACAGCTGAAACATGTCCTCATTATTTTACACTGACAGATGATGCTGCAAGGGGCTACAACACAGCCGCCAAGGTGAATCCTCCCCTCAGAACAGTTGAGGATTTAGAGGCTATAAAAGAGGCCCTTTCCGATGGTACTATAGATGTAATAGCTACCGATCATGCGCCTCATCATATTGATGAAAAGAACTGTGAATTCGATCGTGCTGCCTTTGGAATATCAGGGCTTGAGACGGCATTATCACTTTCCCTGAACCTTGTAAAAGAAGGAGTGTTGAGTATCGATGAGCTGGTAGAGAAGATGTCACTTAATCCATCCAGAATTCTGGGGCTTGATAAAGGGACCCTGAAAGTGGGAGCTGATGCTGATATCACAGTGGTTGATCCTGAGGCACAGTGGAAGGTGGAACCAGATGAGTTTTACTCAAAAGGAAAAAATACACCCTTTAAAGGTTTTGTGTTAAAGGGACTTACAAGAGTGGTTATCTGTAAAGGCAGGATATACGACTTCACAGAACGACAAGATACCGAACAACATCGTTTAATCTTGTTATAGAAAATATTTTGGAGGATTGATGAAAAAGGCATTACTTGTACTTCAGGACGGTCTTGTATTCGAAGGGGAGGCCTTTGGTGCCGATGGTGAGGTCATTGGTGAGGTGGTTTTTAATACATCCATGACTGGCTACCAGGAGATTCTTACTGACCCCTCTTATAAAGGGCAGATTGTAACCATGACATACACCGAGATGGGCAACTATGGTATTAACCAGGAAGACATCGAATCAGCAGGTGGGCCCAAGGTTGAGGGGTTTGTGGTAAAGGAATATATACCCTACTATAGTAACTGGAGAGCCGTGGGCTCATTAAGTGATTACTTAAAAAGGCATGGTATTGTTGGTATCTCTGGTATAGATACAAGGGCACTTACCAGGCATATACGGAATTATGGAGCTCAGATGGGCATTATTTCAACTGTAGAGACAGACCCTGAAAAGCTTTACGAGAAGATCAAAGACCATCCAGGCATTGGTGGGGTTGATCTGGTTAAATATGTAACCACAAAAGAGGAGTTCAAGTGGTCGGAAACTGTATGGACCTGGAGTGGAAAAAAGAAAGACAGCACGAAAATCACTGCTGATGATCAGAAGCAGTATCATGTAATAGTGTATGACTTTGGTGT
Organism: Nitrospirota bacterium; assembly: GCA_013151495.1. Classification (GTDB taxonomy): domain Bacteria; phylum Nitrospirota; class Thermodesulfovibrionia; order Thermodesulfovibrionales; family JdFR-85; genus JAADIE01. The sequence goes on from JAADIE010000014.1 coordinate 3,673, forward strand.
GAAGTTCAGCATCCTCAGGAATCTTGCATCAGCAGGTTTTGATATAACCGTGGTTCCGGCATCAACCCCTGCAGAGGAGGTCCTGGAGCGTAACCCCGATGGGATACTTTTTAGCAATGGCCCCGGAGACCCTGAGGCGGTGGTTTATGGGATTGAGAATGCCAGAAAACTGATTGGCCGTAAGCCTATCTTTGGTATATGCCTTGGGCATCAGATACTGGGGCTGGCCCTTGGTGGCAGGACATACAAACTCAAGTTTGGCCATCATGGGGGTAACCATCCGGTAATGGATTTAAAAACAGGCAGGGTGGAGATTACCTCTCAGAATCACAACTATTGTGTGGATGTAAAAGGCCTTGGTGATAAGGTGAGACTTACCCATAGAAACCTCTACGATGGAACTGAAGAGGGAATGGAGCATGTAGAGTTACCCCTGTTTTCTGTACAGCATCATCCAGAGGCAGGGCCAGGGCCAAATGATGCAAGGGGAATATTTATGAGATTCAGAGAGTTAATACATAAGTGTAATTAAGGAGTAAAAGGGTATGTTTATAGAGTTGCTAAGAGGTAGAAGGTCCATTAGACGATACGAGTCCAGGGAGGTTGAGAAAGAAAAGATAGATCTTATTCTGGAGGCAGCCCTGAGGGCACCATCATCAAGGAGCCTGAATCCCTGGGAGTTTATCGTGGTTACAGACAAGGAATTAATAGAAAAACTATCCAGGGCAAAGGAACACGGTTCTGCCTTTTTAAAAGGAGCCCCTCTGGCAGTGGTTGTATGTGCAGACCCTGAAAGGTGTGATGTGTGGGTGGAGGATTGCTCCATTGCCTCTATATTGATACAGCTACAGGCCCATGATCTGGGACTTGGTAGCTGCTGGGTGCAGATTCGTAAGAGGATGCACGACAGTGTGAAGACCGCCGAGGATTATGTTAAGGAGGTGCTTGGAATTCCTGATAACAGGGTAGTGGAATCCATAATAGGTATTGGATACTCTGCCGAGAAGAAGCCCCCTCATCCAAGGGAAAGCCTCCAGTTTGAAAAGATATACATAAATCGATATGGAGAAAGGGGCTGATGTCTATAAATAACCAGAAAGAGAGATTTTCCCTGACAATAGAGGACGGGAGAATAGTTTTAAAAACTCATAGCTTCAGGGCAGACAAGGGAAGTATGCTTCATAGTGGTATATTCAGTCGGGAACTGGCCTCCAGCTTTGTGGGCGCAGCTTTAGCCTTATTAACCCTGCTTATTTTTTATCTAACCATTGGTCTGAAGCTTATTTATTATGTAGTGGCAGCAGGGGTCTTCTGGGTGGGTACCTTTTTTTCAAGAATCTTTTTGTTTGAAGAGCCCTTTCTGGAGACCACTATAGACAAAGAGGACATTACCATCCTTTTAAACAGACCGATAAGAAAGAGGTTGATCAAAAAAAACAAAGCCCAACTTAAAGATATAAAGATTGACTACTGGCGCTTTGAGCCTGACAACCTTGATGCAATTGAGTTTGTTGAAAAGATAGCGCTTCAGCATGGAACTGTTATTCCAGGCTTTGGTGAGGTAAAGGAGTTCTACAATCTGGTGCTCGATTTCGGTGAAGAGTCCTTTACTGTGTTGACATCTGAAAATAAAGAGGAAGTTGAAGGAGTTAAAAAGAAACTGAAAGAATTTCTCCAGAGGACCTGAAGTCCTTCATGGAAAAAATAAAAAAATCTAAAAATAAATTTAAGTGAGGTAGACTGTGCCAAAAAGAGAGGATATCAAAAAGATACTGTTGATTGGTTCGGGTCCGATTATTATCGGCCAGGCATGTGAATTCGACTACTCAGGTACCCAGGCCTGTAAGGCCCTGAGGGAGCTTGGATATCAGGTAATTCTTGTAAATTCAAATCCTGCTACCATTATGACAGACCCAGAGATGGCGGATGTTACCTATATTGAACCCCTTACGGCAGAAGTGCTGGAGATGATAATACAAAAGCAGAAACCCGATGCCCTGCTTCCAACAATGGGTGGACAAACTGCTCTGAACCTTGCGGTGGAGCTGGCTGAAGCAGGGGTGCTTGAGCGATACGGTGTTGAATTAATAGGTGCAAGCTTAAAGGCAATAAAGAAGGCTGAGGACAGGGATCTGTTCAAAGAGGCAATGGAGCGGATAGGTCTTGAGGTTCCAAGGTCAGTGGCTGTAAGTTCCATGGAAGAGGGGCTGAAGGCAATAGAGTATGTTCAGTTTCCGGCAATCCTGAGGCCTGCTTTTACACTTGGTGGTACAGGTGGAGCTGTTGCATACAATATGGAGGAATACAGAGAATTGCTTGAAAAGGCCCTTAAACTAAGCCCTGTAAGTCAGGTGCTGGTTGAGGAGTCGGTGCTTGGCTGGAAGGAGTATGAGCTTGAGGTGATGAGGGATTGTAACGACAATGTGGTTATCATCTGCTCTATTGAGAATTTTGACCCCATGGGAGTTCATACAGGCGATAGCATTACTGTGGCTCCAGCTCAGACCCTGACAGACAAGGAATACCAGAGAATGCGTGATGCAGCAATTGCGGTAATCAGGGAGATCGGAGTTGACACTGGTGGCAGTAACATCCAGTTTGCTTTGAATCCAGAGGATGGAAGAATGGTGGTTATTGAGATGAACCCGAGGGTGTCACGTTCCTCGGCCCTTGCATCAAAGGCCACAGGCTTTCCTATCGCAAAGATTGCTGCCAAGCTTGCCGTCGGGCTCAGTCTTGATGAAATACCAAATGATATAACAAGGGAAACACCTGCCAGTTTTGAGCCAACAATTGACTATGTGGTTACCAAGATACCGCGGTTTGCCTTTGAGAAGTTTCCAGAGGCAGATCCCACTTTAACTACCCAGATGAAGTCTGTGGGCGAGGTCATGTCTATTGGCAGGACATTTAAGGAGTCGTTACAGAAGGCCCTGAGGAGCCTTGAAATAGATAGTTATGGTTTTGAGGAACGCACAGAAGAGGAGGAGCTTATAAGGGAGAAACTCAAAACACCCAATGCTGAAAGACTGTGGTATATAGCCCAGGCCATACGAGTGGGGATGACTATTGAGGAGATACATGAGCTTACATGGATTGACCCCTGGTTTTTAAACAATATTAAGGAGATCGTAGAGTTTGAGGAAAAAATTAAAAGCGAATTTAATCCAGATAAGCCGGATGAGTCACTTTTAAGGAAGGCAAAGTCATGGGGATTTTCAGATCATCGAATAGCAGAACTAACTGGAACCTCAGAGGATAGGGTAAGACAGATCAGGAAATCCCTTGGTATGAGGGCAGTTTATAAGATGGTCGATACCTGTGCAGCCGAGTTCGAGGCCTATACACCCTATCTGTATTCCACTTATGAGAGTCCAATTTACAGGATTGGCAGTCAGAGGGATGCAAACATGGTTGAATGTGAGTCAGGTCCCACCGACAGGAAAAAGATAGTGATTCTTGGTAGTGGGCCAAACAGGATAGGGCAGGGAATAGAGTTTGATTACTGCTGTGTTCATGCTGTATTTGCCCTTCGGGAGTTGGGTTATGAAACCATAATGGTTAACTGTAATCCTGAGACCGTGAGCACCGATTATGATACAGCAGACAGGTTATACTTCGAGCCCCTTACTATAGAAGATGTAATGAACATTGTTGAGCTTGAAAAACCCGAGGGAGTGATAGTTCAATTTGGTGGACAGACACCTCTGAAACTGGCAGTTCCACTGGAAAGGCAGGGTGTAAGGATACTTGGCACACCGCCTGATGCTATTGATCGTGCAGAGGACCGTAAGAGATTCAAGGAGCTACTTCATAAATTAGGTCTGAAACAGCCTGAAAGTGGTACAGCCATGAGTACAGACGAGGCTATTAAGGTTGCAAAACAGATCGGTTATCCGGTGATGGTAAGACCCTCTTATGTGCTTGGTGGAAGGGCAATGGAGATAGTGTATGATGAAGACTCTCTGGTTGATTATATGCTACGGGCGGTCAAGGCCTCACCAGAGCATCCGGTTCTGATAGACAAGTATCTGGTTAATGCAACAGAGGTGGATGTGGATGCTGTTTCAGATGGCGAGACAGTGGTAATAGGTGGGGTTATGGAGCATATAGAAGAGGCCGGTATCCATTCAGGCGATTCAGCCTGCTCAATTCCTCCTTATTCATTAAAGCCAGAGGTTGTTGAGGAAATAAAGAGGCAGGCAAGGGCCCTTGCAAGGGAACTCGGTGTTGTAGGGCTTATGAATGTGCAGTTTGCCGTTAAGCAGGAAGAGGAGGACTTCGAGGTTTATATCCTGGAGGTAAACCCCAGGGCCTCCAGAACCATCCCCTATGTTAGCAAGGCAGTAGGTGTGCCACTTGCCAAGGTGGCTGCCAAGGTAATGGTGGGTAAGAAACTCAGGGAGCTGGGGCTTACTGAAGACCCATCAATCAATCATGTAGCTGTGAAAGAGGCAGTATTTCCTTTTGATAAGTTTCCTGGTGTTGATACCATCTTGGGGCCTGAAATGAAATCAACCGGTGAGGTAATGGGTATTGATCTTGATTTCGGCATTGCCTACTCAAAGGCAGAGGCCTCTGCCAAGAACCAGATACCAATGAAGGGAAAGGTCTTCATCAGTGTAAGGGATGAGGACAAGCCAGCAGTGGTAGAGATAGCCAGGACATTTCTTCAGTATGGCCTCGAGATAGTTGCAACAAGGGGGACTGCAAGGTTTCTGAAAGAGCATGGCCTGAAGGTGGAGGAAACTAACAAATTGAAAGAGGGCAGGCCAAATGTGGTCGATTTAATAAAAAACAAAGAAATCAACTTCATAATAAACACTATTGAAAATGCCAGAGCCAGAAAGGACTCCTTTTATATACGCCACAGTGCCTTACAATACCGGGTGCCCTATACAACCACAATCTCAGGTGCCAGGGCAGTTGCCAGGGCATTAAAGGGACTAAAGACTTCGTCATTAACGATAAAGTCACTCCAGGAATACCACAACAATTAGTACTTGTATAGTCTGTTGTCCTTGTTGTCGATTTCAGGGACTGACAGGATTCTTTCCTCGGGTGGCTTTTTTAGCTGGGCCTCGATATAATCGGCCCGCTGTTTGATAGTTGGTGGTTTTTTGGGTATGTTATGTAGAAATCTCCAAAGCCATCCTGGCCCTTTTGCCAACTTCGGATCAAGCTCAAGGGCCCTGCGATAGTCTTTGAGGGCAAGTTCATATTTGCCCATTCTGTCGTAGAGTATTCCGCGATCTGCATAGGCAACGGCCATATTGGGCGCTATTTCAATTGTTTTGTTGAAGTACTTTAAGGCCTCATCATAGTTTTTCATCTGAAGATAGGTAATGGCAAGCCCAAGATAGGCCTCTTCATGATTGGGATTTTTCTTTAAGGCCAGGTTAAACTCCTTAATAGCCTCCTCATAAAAACCATCTTCAAGACGGTAATTGCCCTTTCTGACATGATAGTCTCCGGGTTTGTCCTCAACAGAGGTGCGCCAGTAAATAACAAAAGAGGCTACTGCTATTAATAAGATTAGAGCTATAATTCCACTGAGGTTTCTTCTGATCCAACTCATTGTTTAACCAATACCACCAAAGTACTTGAACATGAGGACCCTGTTGTAGAAGAATGCGAAAGTTAGAGATATTATGGCAGATATAATTGTTACCTTTTTTTTCAGTTTTTCCAGTTCTTCGGCAGTGATCTCTCTTTGTGTGCGCCTCTGTATACGATTAACACTCATAGCAAGGATCAACTTCCTTGTCGGAAAAAACAGTAGCAGTCCAAATATAAAGGATGAAACTCCATACCAGATAACTAACCAGTGCTGTTGCATATCCTATTATACCTCAAATTGGTTGGGAATAAGGAGGGGCCATAAGCCCCTCCTCTGAGTTTTAAGGTTTATCCACATCTAAACGTGCAGTCTTAAGGTCACCAATGTCTTCAACAAGGGCCACGATTTCTTTCTCAGGCATGGTCGACATCTCCATCTTGTAAGCCAGGAACCACATCATTCCCACACCAAGGGCCCACCAGATTATCTGCCATGCCCAGATTGAAGGAATTCCAAATACCCAGGTCGACTGATCATTGGGATTACCAAATATGGTGTTACCAATAACTGCACCAGGACCAATTGCAAAGAAGAACCAGCCAAGAGTGATAATCCATGCAATTGGAACAAGTTTTTTCTTCTCTGGAGACAGACCTGCATGCTCTTTCAGGAACTGGTGATACTTCATCTTGTGCTCAAGCTCTTCCTTATTCTGTGTGAATAAGGAGACCAGTATGGCAATACCCAGATTAAAGATTATTCCCCAACCGGCTGAATGAATTGTTAATGGCCATCTTCCCCATGCTGTTATGCCAAACCATTTCTGACCAATGGTCTCTGTACAGGTAACAGCTATAATTCCAGCTATTAGACCAAGTGTAACACCCTTTCTGGTTAACCATGGCCAGTAGCAGGCTCCAATAAGGGCAGGCCACATCTGGAAACCGTAGGCAACAGCCAGACCACCAAGTAGAACTAATGCGTCCTTTGAGGTGGTTGCAACTACGAGTGCAAGTCCTGTGATAACCAGAACATTGATACGACCAAAAAATTTCTGTGTACGATGTGAGGCTCCAGGATTAATGAACCTCTTGTAAATATCCCTTGTAAGCATTCCGGCAGCAGTTGACATGTATGCAGAGCCAGTAGACTGCATTGCAGCCAGTGCACAGACAGCCAGCAGACCCACAAGCCATGGTGCAGACTGACTCATGATATGAATCAGAACAGGAACGAGATAACCCTGCTTACCAGGCATCTTCATTATGTCTTCACCAAGCTTAAGTATATCTTTTGCATAGCCCGCCTTGAGCATGGCAGCGTCGGCACCGATCAGGTGTGCACCAAGTCCCTGAATGGCAGTAAAGAATATCAGAATGAAACCAATACCGGCTGAGGAGGCCCAGACCTGCTGTGGTGCAAAGGGACGAGGGTTCTTGTTTGAAAAAGCCCACATGGAAAAAGCTGGTGCAGACTGAATTCCCATAAGAGCAAACATGTAAGTAAGGATCATTACACCAGTCCAGGCACCACCGGTGGCTGATGGACCGGACTTCACAAATTGTATTACACCTGGTATTGCAACATAATGACTGTAACCATCAGGTGTCCTCTTTGGATCGAGCTGGGCAAGCTTTGCGATACCATCACTGAGTGCACCCATACCACCAACTGCATTAAGAGTAATTAAACCAATAGCCACTATACCAAGGGCCAGCAGGATTGCCTGCATGGTATCAACATAAGCAACAGCCCTGAGACCACCAGAGGCCACATAAATAACAACAACTATTGAGAGAAGCCACATTCCAGCCTCGACACCAAGCAGTCCATCGGTAAGCACATTAAACAGAAAGCCTGAAGCCCTGAGCTGTAAGCCCAGATATGGGATCGAGAAGAACAGGGCAACGATAACCGTTAGCACCCTCATTATATCTGATTGATAGTAGTCTGAATACATCTCTCCAGGTGTAACATAACCGAACCTCTTACCAAGCATCCACTGTCTCTTCAGGAATATGACACCTGTAAAAGGGATGGTGATTGCATAGAAAGATGCATAGGCGTACTGGAAGCCATCGCGATAAATCAGACCTGGATGTCCAATGAATGTCCAACCAGAAAAGCTTGTTGCTGTGGCTGCAAGCACAAAGACCCATACCGGAATTTTTCTACCTGCTATAAAATAGTCGGAAGCGGTCTTTGACATTCTTGCGCCCTTAATCCCCCAGAAAATACAGTAAACCCAGTAGGCGACAACAAAAATGAATAACCAAATAGTTGCAGCAGTCATTTTACCTCCTTCCTTATGGTTTTTTTTTAGTTATAAGAGCCAACCACTAAAGCTTTTCTTTGCTCCAATACCACCCATGATTTCTATCTGGAAGACCCC
>JAADIE010000116.1:0-2205 GCA_013151495.1 Nitrospirota bacterium
TCGATTAATATCACTACTACAAAGAAGGCTTGCTGGAAGGCTGCAAAAACATAATATGCAGAGCTTCCGTGATTACTATCGTTTTCTTCTGTATAACAAAAATCGTGAAGAAGAACTCTCCATTATCATGGATATACTCACTGTTAACGAGACATACTTTTTCAGAGAAAAAAATCAACTGGATGCCTTTTCAAAGGAAATTTTATACGAATTAAAAGACAAAAATGAAAGAACAAAAAGGATACGCATCTTTTCTGCTGGCTGCTCAACAGGAGAAGAACCTTACACCATTGCCATGCTTATACTGGAGAGCAACATATTTACAAACTGGGACATAGAGATCTTTGGTGGTGATATTAATCGAAGGGTTTTACAGACTGCAAGAAGTGGCATATATCGAGAAAACTCTTTCAGAGCAACCGATAGTTATTATATTCAGAAGTACTTTAAAAAACAGGAAGATGGTATCTTTAGAATAAATGACGAAGTCAAAAGGCTTGTCAACTTTGGATACATCAACCTTCTTGATACCGAAAAACTCAGATTTCTCGGAAATATGGATGTAATCTTTTGTAGAAATGTCCTGATATACTTTGACATCCCATCAAGAAAGAAGGTAATAGATGGTTTCTACAACATTTTAAGGGAAGAAGGATATCTGCTTCTGGGCCATGCAGAATCATTAATTAATATATCCACGGCCTTTGAACTAAAACATCTAAGACACGACCTCGTTTACCAAAAGCCTTCAAGGGAGTTAAATAATGAAAAGCGGGAAAACAAGAGTTTTAATAGTTGACGACTCAGCCTTCAGTCGCCAGACACTGAGAAAATTGCTCAGTGAAAGAGATGATGTAGAGGTGGTAGCAGTTGCTTTTGATGGGGCTGATGCAATTGTCAAAACACTAAAGTATAAACCAGACATTATTACATTAGATCTCATTATGCCTAACTTTGATGGTTTCAGCTTTCTCAGGTGGTTGTCTGCACAGAAACCTACGCCTGTAATAGTAGTAAGCTCATTAAGTGATGATCGAACCGTTTTTCAGGCCCTTGAGATGGGTGCCATGGATTTTGTAGCCAAACCAACCACCCGCGCATCCATAAAACTTCAGGAAATAAAGGACGATCTGTTCAAAAAAATAGACTCCATCAAGAAGGCCTCCACTGTCAAATTGAGAAAAAATCTGTACGATCTGTCAGCTCAAATACCTGTAAAAAAGATAGTCTTTAGAAGAAAAAATTTCGATGTTTTAGCTATCGGCGCCTCAACTGGTGGTCCTCAGGCAATACAATACATCCTGAAAAGCCTTCCGGAAACTTTTGATATCCCTGTGCTTATTACACAGCATATGCCTCCTGGTTTCACTCGTGCCTTTGCAGAGAGAATCAACAATATTACTCCTTTTACTGTTAAAGAGGCCGAAGACGGGGAGAGGCTTAATCCTGCAACGGTCTATATATGCCCCGGACAGAAGCATCTGACCGTGAAAAGGGTCGGGGGAAACATAAACATACAGCTTCTTAAGCCAACTCACGACGACAGGTATGTGCCTTCAGTGGACAGGATGTTTGAATCAGTTGCACAGATTTACAAAAACAGGGCAATTGGTGTTATACTTACTGGTATGGGGAACGATGGTCTACAGGGCTGTAAAAAGATGCACGAAAGTGGCGGATATATTATAGCCGAATCGGAAGAAAGTGCTGTAGTATATGGTATGCCCAGGGAGGTAATCGAGGCTGGCCTCGCAAATGTCTCTGTTAAACTCAAGGATATTCCTGATAAAATATTAAGCCTATTTTAATAATGAAAGAAGGATCGATCTTGAGAAAGGCAGAGGAGTTTCTTCAACTCTTTAAAAAAGGCGAAGAGTTTACAAAAAGCCTTTTAAAAGAAAATGAACGCCTAAGATACAGAGTGGCCGAACTCGAAGAAGCCCTGTCTCAAAGCAAAAACGAATCAAGGCTCAGACATTACGAAGAGCGCATTCGAATGCTTGAAGAGGAGATTGAGTCACTTAAAAAGCGTTACAAAAAGGTGGAAGAGGAAAACAGGGACTTTGCTAAAAAGTATATTGAAGTTGAAGAGGAAAACAATAACCTTGCCAATCTCTATGTAGCAAGCTATCAGTTGCACTCAACACTGGATTACGACGAGGTGTTGAGGATTGTTATAGAGATAATAATTAATCTTATTGGTGC
>JAADIE010000116.1:2240-13553 GCA_013151495.1 Nitrospirota bacterium
CAACGAGCTGGTTCCTGTAGCTGCAGAAGGAATTAACATGGAGGATATTCCAAGAATTCCAATTGGTGAGGGCATTATCGGAAGAGTTGCAAAGGAAGGTGAAGGATATTTTCCTGATGAGGTAACTCATCCTGACGAAATCGTTCCGGAAGAGCCTCTGGTATGCATTCCTTTAAAGATTAAAGAACATGTAATAGGTGTTATTACTATATATTCCTTTTTAATACAGAAAACAGCTTTCAGTAATGTGGATTACGAGTTATTTAATCTACTTGCAGGGCATGCAGCAACGGCCATTTTTTCAGCACGACTCTATACTCAGTCGGAAAGGAAGCTGACCACAATCCAGAGTTTTCTTGAGCTTTTAAAAGACAAACCACGGGTTTAAGGAGGTGTTATGCCTAATATATTAGTTGTAGAAGATTCACCAACAATGCGACAGCTTATAAGCTTTGCAATGCGAAGAATCGATAAAGCCAATGTCATTGAGGCCACCGATGGGGTTGATGCCCTGAAGAAGCTCTCAGAAAACAAAATAGACATTATACTGGCCGATATAAACATGCCAGTAATGGATGGACTCAAGCTGGTAAGTCTGGTAAGGTCCAATCCTTCATATAAAGACATTCCAGTAATTATAATCACCACTGAAGGAGCTGAAGAGGACAGAAAAAAGGCCATGGCCATCGGAGCAAATGCATACCTGGCAAAACCAATTCAGACACAGGAATTGATCAGACTCGTCAAGAAGTACCTTGAAGCAACTTAAAAGTCTCCTGATCTCAGGAGATTATACTCCCCGCTCAACTGCCCACAGGCAGCAGATATATCTATTCCTTTGGATTTCCTTATAATAGCAGTATAACCCCTGTCTGTCAAAATTTTCTGAAACCTGAGAATAGCCCTCTCTGAAGGCCTCTTAAATTCCAGCTCCCGGTGTGGGTTGAAGGGTATCAGGTTAATTTTGGCCCTTATCCCTCTTAATAGTTCGGCCAGCCTGCTGGCATCTGCAGGGCTGTCGTTTACATCCTTTATTAGAATATATTCAAAGGTAATCCTCCTTCTGGGCTCAAGGGGATACTTGCGACAGGCCTCCAGAAGTTCGTTGATTGGATAGGTTCTATTAACTGGCATTATTTGAGTTCTGATAGAATCCCTGGTAGCATTTAATGAGATCGCCAGATTTACTTGTGGGGCTATGGCTGGTAACCTCTTTATTTCTGGTACTATTCCGGATGTTGAAAGGGTTATCCGCCTTTTAGATATCCTTAAAAGGGAGGTAATCCGTTTAAGAGCCTCAGAAACATTTTCGGTGTTCTTCAAAGGCTCACCCATTCCCATAAAAACAATGTTGGTTATCCTTTTAGGCTTGATCAGCCCCTGCACCTTTATAATCTGATCAACTATCTCATGGGGTCTTAAATTTCGTCTGAAACCAATCTTTGCCGTAAGACAGAACCTACAGCCCATCGGGCAACCTACCTGAGATGAAACACACAGGGTCAACCTGTCATCATCAGGAATTAAAACGGTCTCTATTGTCTCACCATCTTCCAGTTTGAAAAGATATTTTTCAGTACCATCCTCTGATGTATGTTTCCTGAGTAATTGCAGAGAGCTAATATATGCTTTTCTGGATAGATCTTCGCGGAGCTGTTTGGAAAAGACAGTGATATCCTCTATTTTCTCAACACCCTTTTCGTAAATCCAGTATATCAGCTGATCTGCTCGATAGCCCTCGAGCCCTTCTGAATGGATAAACTCCCTTAACTCTTCCTCTGATAGGGCTTTGAGATCGACAGACATCTCTGCGGCACAAATCAGGTTCCCATCTCCCAGCTGCTGAGATACTTTCTCTGCTGGCGTGTAAGCCTGTCTATCTTGATTCCCATGGCTTTAAGTTTCAATGAGGCTATTTCACGGTCAATGACCTCTGGCACCCTGTAAACGGTTTTTTCAAGCCTGCCATGTTTGTTCTTAATAAACTCTGCACACAGGGCCTGATTGGCAAAACTCATATCCATAACAGCAGATGGGTGTCCCTCTGCTGCGGCCAGATTTATTAGCCTGCCCTCTCCAAGCACATATATCCTGCGCCCATCCTTGAGTTTATATTCCTGAACGAACTCCCTTATTTTTCTCCTGGAGGATGTAAGTTCATCAAGTCCTTTAAGATCAATTTCAACATTAAAATGTCCTGAGTTGCAAACAATTGCACCATCCTTCATTACCTTAAAACACTCCTTATGTATTACATTAATATCTCCTGTAACAGTAACAAATATATCTCCAATCCGAGAGGCATCCTTTATTTTCATAACCTCAAAGCCATCCATGGTTGCTTCAAGGGCCTTCAGGGGGTCTACCTCTGTAATTATCACCCTTGCACCCATACCCCTTGCCCTCATTGCAACACCCCGGCCACACCAGCCATAACCACAAACTACAAATACCGAGCCAGCAATCAGCCTGTTGGTGGCCCTCAGTATACCATCAATTGTGCTCTGTCCAGTGCCATAACGATTATCAAATAGATGCTTGGTATAGGCATCATTTACTGCTATTATCGGATACCTGAGCACCCCTTTTTCCGCCATTGCCCTCAGGCGTATAACACCAGTGGTGGTCTCCTCCGTTCCACCAAGTACATTATCGACAAGGTCTTTATATTCCGTATGTAAAGTAGAAATCAGGTCTGCACCGTCATCCATAGTAATATGGGGTTTTATTGAAAGCACAGACTTTATATGACTGTAGTAGGTCTTATTGTCTTCACCTTTTATTGCAAACACCGGTATCTTTGAGTATTTTACCAGTGCTGCTGCAACATCATCCTGAGTGCTAAGCGGGTTTGATGCACACAGGGCTACCTCTGCACCTGCTGCCTTGAGGGTCTCCATCAGGTTGGCAGTCTCGGTTGTAACATGCAAACAGGCACCAATCCTGATTCCTTTCAGGGGCTTTTCCTTTTCGAACCTTTCCCTTACCTGCTCAAGCACAGGCATCTCCATTCGGGCCCACTCTATACGAAGCTTTCCCTCTTTAGCCAGTGTCAGATCCTTTACATCATGTTTTATAGCCACTGCTTCCTCCTTTTGTTCAGGTATTATAAACCGGCCTCTTTCTTTATTGTTTCTGCCATGTCAGTCTTTTCCCAGGTAAAATCCTCATCTTCCCTTCCAAAATGTCCATAACAGGAGGTTTTTTTGTAAATTGGTCTTCTCAGGTCAAGCTTTTCTATTATACCCTTTGGGGTAAGATCAAATACCTTTCTTATTATTTTAACTATTTCCTCAGAAGGGATCTTGCCTGTATCGAAGGTATCAACAAGTATTGAAACAGGCTCTGGAACGCCTATGGCATAGGCAATCTGAACCTCTACTCTATCAGCAACCCCAGCAGCTACAATATTCTTTGCAATATACCTGGCCATATAAGCGCCCGAGCGATCCACCTTTGTCGGATCTTTACCGGAAAAACAACCACCTCCGTGGCGTGCAACCCCACCATAGGTATCAACTATTATCTTTCTTCCTGTCAGCCCGGTATCACCCATTGGACCACCAACCACAAAACGGCCGGTGGGATTGATGTGATACACGACATTTTCTTCGTCGAGTAATTCTGCAGGTACAATAGGTTTGATTACCTTTTCGATCACATCCTCTCTTATTTCCTTAAGGGTAACATCAGGGTTGTGCTGGGCTGATACCACAATAGAATCTATCCTGTAGGGTTTACCATCCCGATACTCAATGGTAACCTGGGTTTTTCCATCTGGCCTGAGGTAACCAAGAATATCCTTTTTTCTAACCTCAGCAAGCCGCATGGCAAGCTTGTGGGCAAGCATTATTGGAAGGGGCATCAACTCGGGTGTCTCGTTACAGGCAAAGCCAAACATAAGACCCTGATCCCCTGCACCACCCACATCAACCCCCATTGCAATGTCAGCTGATTGTCTGTCGATTGCTGTTATTACTGCGCAGGTTTCATAATCAAAACCGTATTTAGCACGTGTATATCCAACATCCCTGATGGTCTCTCTGACTATATCTGGTATTGGCACATAACAGCTGGTGGTAATCTCTCCAGATACAAAGGCAAGCCCTGTGGTAACCATGGTCTCACAGGCAACCCTGCCATAGGGGTCTTCCTTTAGTATGGCATCCAGGATTGCATCTGAAATCTGGTCAGAGACCTTATCAGGGTGACCTTCTGTTACAGATTCTGATGTAAAATAGTAGTTGGTATGTATCATGGCTCACCTCCTTGAGCAGTTAAACTAAAGCAGCCCATTCTGGCCGTTATTTGGCAGATTGAAGTTTTATTCTAACAGTTTAAATACTATAATTAAAAGTCATAAAGGTAAATCATGAGAATAAATCTAAAGGAAATGGACAAAAGCGATATAGATGAGGTAATGAAAATAGAGAGAGAGTCCTTCCATATACCCTGGTCAAGGGAGGCCTTTTTAAATCTAATATACAGCTCAAGTTCGATATGTCTTGTAGCTGTAACTGAAGACCGTTCTGTAGTTGGTTTTATTTGTATAAGGTATGTTACTGACGAGGCAGAGATTCTGGAGTTTGCAGTGAAGGAAAGCTTCCGAGGAATTGGTATTGGCAGAAAATTGCTTAATGAGGCTTTAAAAAAGCTTGACAACCTTGGTATAGCCTCGGTTTATCTTGAGGTAAGGCCTTCAAACACCCCTGCCATAGCCCTTTATAAAAGGGCAGGTTTTATCGAAACAGGTAGACGAAAGAATTATTACATGGAGCCTAAAGAGGATGCCCTGTTAATGAAACTTTCTCTTAAAAAACTCTAAGCTCTTTTTAACATGCTCCATGTTGTGGGCCTCAACGGTTAAAACAATGTCATCCCTTTCTGGCAGATTAAGAATAGTAAAAAGCTCATCAAAGGGAAAAATGCCCTCACCAGGGGCCCAGTGATGGTCTCTTGTGCTGTCGTTATCGTGCACATGGAGCTCAAAGATCCTCTCAGTCCCGGTTATCTCAAGCCACTGTTTCAGTGTAATACTGGAGAAAAGATTGAAATGCCCTGTATCAAAACAAAGCCCAAAGGATGGGTGTTGAAGTCGATCCATTAACATAGCCAGGTTTTCGGGGTTGTCCTCGAAAATGTTCTCAATAGCTATCCTTACGCCCTTTAATGATGCAAGCTCCACCATTGGCTCCCAGGTCCTGAGGCTCTGTTCAAGCCATACCTTAACTTTATGGTCGTACTTCCATTTTTCGTAACCCGAATGTAGCACCACCGTATGCATACCCATTGCCTCTGCCACATCAAGGGCCTGTTTAATACGCTGCAAGGTAGCCCCTCTGACAAGGGAGTCCACTGCCCCTGGAGACAGGTCCATAAAAGGACCATGAAGGGTAAGAGATGGATTATATGAAAAAAGGGACCGCGATTCCTCCAGTGCCTTTAGAGTAAGATTATCCAGGTTGTCAGCATCAAGATATATCTCAAGATTAACCTTAAGCTGGTTAATTAGCTCAATATATTCACTGAGCCGGTTGTAAGGGATATGAAAGTGGATATTATTTTTTGCCTGACTCGGTCTTGCCTTCACTTTTTCCTGCATTCTTTTCTGCTTCCATGGCCTTTTTGCGATCTTTGGAAGCATAATCAGTGATGTACCAGCCTGAACCCTTCAGTATAAAAGAGGATGAGGATATAAGTTTCTTAAGCTGACCACCACACTCAGGGCAGGTAGTTAAAGGCTCGTCACTGAACTTTTGTACTACCTCGAGTTCCTTGTTACACTTCAGACAGAGATACTCATATATCGGCATAGCCTGCACCTCCTGTAGCACCTGATTTTTTGAGACACTAATACAACTGAGGCAAAAAGGATAAATCAGGGGCCTTTATTAACTAAAAATAAATATAAAATTTTTAAAGGTGTTAAGTCAAACCAGAGCGTGAGCCTCTTAGAAGCTCACGCTCTGGCGCTCAAGCAGCATCTCACCAAGAAAACTCCCTGGCTTGATCTCGGCATTCTTGATAAGCTCTGCTCCCTCAAGCCCATAGGGTTTTACACACGAGGCACACACATAGAACTTTACATCAAAATCCTCTGTCAGAGTCTTCAGAAGTTCAGGTATAGGGGAAAATCCTTCCTTTTTCTGCCATGTGATTGTCTCAGCAAAGCCTTTTTTTGCAAGCATAACCCCCTCGTTTATCAGAAAGAAGTCCAGCTCAATATCAAAGGCCTTCATGTTTGCCGCAAGTTGCATTGCCCCTGCTGCAACATCTGGTTTATCAAATGAGTGATTAAGGATAAATACGAACTTCTTCTCTGCCATGATAACCTCCTTAATGGTTTTCTTTAATTATACTGACTGGTCAGTATAATTGCAAGCAATATAATTCCCATTACTCCAGATGAGAATTTTTTAAAGAAGAAAAACTACAGGTTTTTCAGGTTCAGCACATCGAGCATATCGTACAGGCCGGGCTCTTTTCCGTAAATCCAGAGGGCTGCCCTGACAGCACCTCTTGCAAAGGTGTCTCTACTTGATGCCTTGTGAGTTATTTCAACTCTTTCACCCATAGTTGCAAACATTACAGTATGCTCACCAACTATATCACCTGCCCTGATGCACTGTATACCTATTTCTCTGCGATCACGTTCACCAATCAGGCCCTTTCTTGCATATACCGCAACATCATCCAGGTTTCTATCCAGGGCCTCGGCTATGATTTTTGCCATCTTCAGGGCAGTACCACTTGGTGCATCCTTTTTCATACGATGGTGGGCCTCTATAATCTCTACATCATAGTCCTCACCAAGCACCTTTGCTACAAGCGCAAGCACCTTGAAAAGCAGATTGACACCTACAGACATATTGGGTGCAAGCACGCAGGGAATGTCAGAGGCAAGGGCCTGTATCTCCTTCATGTCCTCATCAGTAAAACCTGTTGTTCCTATCACCATTGCCTTTTTGTGTTCAGAGGCTACCCGGAGATTCTGTAGCGTTGCACCGACAGAGGTAAAATCAATAAGCACATCGGTTTTATCAATATAAGTGTTTATGTCATCAGTCAGTTTAACATTCACCTTGCCAAGACCGAGTATCTCACCAATGTCCTCCCCTACCCGTTCATGTCCCTTTCTTTCAAAGGCGCCAACCAGGTTTATCTCTGGATGCTCCACACATAGAGCAGTGATCCTGCCCCCCATCCTTCCTGTTGCACCTGCCACAGTAACATTAATCATACCCACCTCCTATTGCCCTGATAATGTATAGATTTATTTATATAACATTTTAAGCTCTATTACAAGGCCTGAGTGATATTGTCTGCCACATCTGCTCGTCAATATACTCTAAGTACTCTGATATCCTGTATTTCTGGCCACAGCCCCTGCAGCCAAGCATAACTGTTCGTCAGCCAAGACATAGCTGAAGTTTTTCACCGCAATTACGACAGTAGAGCCCCTGGGGTTCCCTTTTTTCTTTAGAGCTCGATTCCATACTCCTGCCATCTCCTGGTTACCAGATCTTTTATCTCTGACGACATCTCTATATCATCGGGCCATGGGCGTGTAAACCCCTCTGAAGGCCATTTTTTTGTTGCATCAATACCGAGCTTTCCTCCATAGGCTGGCAGTTGAGAGGCATGCTCCAGCACATCAAGGGGACCTTCCAGTATCACTATATCCCTTTTTGGATCAACATTGTTTCCAATACGCCATACCACCTCGGAGGGGTCCTGTACATTTACCCATTTATCAACCACCACTATCATCTTGGTAAAGCTCATCTGGCCCATTCCCCAGAGGGCATACATAACCTTCCTGGCATGCCCGGGGTAACGCTTGTCGATAGAAACTATGGCTATATTATGAAACACCCCTTCAATGGGCAAATTGATATCAACTATCTCAGGCAGTTGCTTTTTCATAAGGGGAAGAAAAATCCTTTCCGTTGCCTTTGCGATATAACAGTCCTCCATGGGAGGCTTTCCAACTATAGTAGCTGGATATATAGCATCACGGCGATGAGTGATGCAGGTAATATGAAATACCGGGAACTCATCCTTCAGGGAATAATAGCCGGTGTGATCTCCAAAGGGCCCCTCGATACGCCTTTCGCCTGGCTCACAATAGCCCTCAAGCACTATTTCTGCATTGGCTGGAACCTCAAGATCAACGGTCTCACACTTAACGAGTTCAACAGGGGATTTTCTTAAAAACCCTGCAAAAAGCATCTCATCAATCCCCTCGGGCAAAGGCGCAGTAGAGGAATACATAACAGCCGGATCAGCGCCTATTGCCACAGCAACCTCCAGCCTCTTTCCCATAGCCTCTGCCTTTCTATAATGCCTTGCACCATCTTTGTGCATATGCCAGTGCATTCCTGTTGTTTTAGAATCATAGACCTGCATCCTGTACATACCACAGTTACGTTCACCAGTCTCAGGGTCCTTGGTAAAGACCATGGGCAGGGTTATGAATCGGCCTCCATCCTGTGGCCAGGTCTTCAGTATTGGAAATATATCAAGGGATGGGTTGTCTTTTATAATAACCTCCTTGCAAGGGCCAGATTTTACATACCTGGGCAGGAAATCACTCAATCTTTTAAGCTTTGGCAGTGCCTTTAACTTCTGAATAAGGTTGGTTGGTATCTCTGGCTCCAGGAATTCGAGGATCTCCTTTCCTATGTCATCCAGGTCTTCCACCTCAAGGGCAAGCTTCATCCGTTCGAAAGAGCCAAAGAGATTTACCACACATGGAAACTTTGCCCCTTTTGGATTCTCAAAAAGTATTGCCGGCCCACCAGCCTTAACCACACGATCATTTATCTCTGCTATCTCAAGTATTGGATCAACCTCTACCTTTACCCTCTTTAGAAGCCCCCTCTTCTCAAGAAGGGCCATAAATTCCCTTAGATCCTTATATGCCATCAGAGCCTCCGCTACACAGAAAATGATTAATAATTTTAACATCTTTTACATATAATAGTGTTATGAAATTAAGGGGGCCCGAGTACATTCAGCTATACCCCACCCTTAAATGCAACAAAGACTGCGGCTTTTGTTTCAATAAAGGCCTCCCCTCAGAGGGCGAGATAAGTCTGAAAGAGTATTCTAAGATGCTTGACATACTCAGTCTTCAGGGCATCAGGTATATAGACATAATGGGTGGAGAGCCCTTTCTGGTTGAGGATTTAACCAGGATTGTAAGATACACCCTGCAAAGGGGCCTAAGGCTCAACATAAGCACCAACGCTAAAGCCAAAGAGAGATTAAGGAGCTTTCTTTCAGAATTTTCAGGAAGGGTTAATATAGGAATATCAATAAACTCTATCGAAGACCTCCATGACACTAAAGAGATAATAAAAGGCTACAGCACCATCACGAAATCCCTTTATCGGAAGCCCTTTGATGAGGAACTACTTGGTTTTATCATTGCAATTTCTCCCAGTAAACACTACCTTATATACCCGGACAATCTGAAGGCACCAGAGAACAAAGAACTTAGTGTAGCCTTTTTCGAATTTTATTTAAACTACAAAAAGAGATACGAGGGCCAGGGCATTAGTATCGTTTACTGTGGTGGGTTTATCCCTGATGGCTCTTATATCAATTACAGATGTCCTGCCGGAACAACCAAACTCGGGATTATGCCTGACGGAAGTGTATATCCATGCAATCTATTTTTTGGAGTAAATGATTTTTTGCTTGGCAACATCCTGACCGACGATTTTGACAGGATCTGGAACAATCCTGTCCTTGAAGAGTTCAGGCACTTTAAAACCTCGGCCTGTCCTTTAAGAGAATGTCTCTTGTATAAACTCTGTAGAGGTGGCTGCCCAGCACACAGCCTTTTTGTTTACGGAAGACTACACGGTCCTGATCCACGATGCCTGGGGGCATACCAATTTTTTGATTGACAATTTTGTTCCAGATGGTATAATTTAATTTACAAATGCAGGGGAGGTATATGTGGGGTTAAGGGAAGCAAAAAAATACATTATTAATCTCCACAAGAAACAGGAAAACCCCTTCCTCTGGCCTAATTACCTTACAGGGCTTCCTGATAGATCGGCTGTATTGAAAAAGCTGGAGACCGTATATCCCAAGATTGGTAGATATGCCATTGCCTTTGCGCGTATTGCAAATATACACCCCTATCTTCTTAAATACGGCTACAACCATCATACAGAGCTTATCCAGTGGGCAGCTGCCATACTCAAGACTGTTTGTAATGAAGAAAAGGGCAGTTTTGTAGGCACAGTAGGCACCCATGATTTCCTGATTATTGCTAATTCAAAAAAGATAGATCGTATTCTTAAAAAATCTGATCAATTATTCAGAAAAAAGGCACTCAGTTATTACTCCAAAGAGGATCGTCAGAAGGGATATATATTCGAGTTCACTGACGATTCAGGAACTGATGTCAAAGTTGGTTTTATGAAACTGATATTCGTTGTAATGAAGGAGAATCCAGGGATAGAAAAGATTAACCTGATACCCTACCTTGAACAGTTATGTCGAAGTGCGGAGGGGGAAGGAAAAACGCTGACACTTATTGAACCTAAAGAAAGCCTTGCCTGTTCATAAAAAAAGGGGCCTTATTCAAAGGCCCCTTCTAATTCGTCTCTAAAAATAATTAACTGTTATTAGCAACCTTTAATTACCTTTCTCTTTTTCTGATGACACTTCTTACAGTTCTTCTTTGACTCAAAAGCCTTCTGACCGTTGTGGCATGCACCGCAGAACTTGCCAGCATAGATGTCTTTCATGGTGATCTTGTCAGCACCCTTCTTCATCTTGAAGATCTTCGGGTGGCAGTTGTTGCACTTCAGACCGGCCTTGGCGTGCTTGGCTCCTTCAAAGACGACCTTACCCATTGCACCGCCTTTGAACTCAACCTTCTTGCCAGGTGGAACTGCCATTGCAGTACCAATAAAGGCAATTGCTACTGCTAAAACAAGAATAAGTACTAATGTCTTCTTCATATCTTCACCTCCTTTCTATTAAAGAATTTTTAAGGCACTAAAGCCATCGAAACCCTACTTACCCTACAAAATTACAAAAAACATGCCATTTAAAAAATAGCTGCTAATTAAGTCAAAACCTTCCTTAAAAAACAAATTCTTTCCCACTTAGGGATATATATATTCCCAAATGGGGATTTAAAATCCAATAAAATATACAAAAACATCCTGAATATGTCAAGTGATTTTTAACAAAAATCGTAGATAGGTATAGAGATATTTACCACTCTAAGAGAAAAACAATACACATAGAAGAAGGAAAGACAGGAGAACGGATAAGTAGGGTTGA
>JAADIE010000076.1 GCA_013151495.1 Nitrospirota bacterium
TCTGTCTCGAAAATAGTCCACAATTCATTCAGGATCTTCTTCGCCCTGTTATCAACAACTCTTTCTAATTGCAATTTTTTAGATCCGTGTTTTAATCCATAAATTATCGAGCCCATTTCACTTAGTCTTTCATCTATCAGGTTTATGATTTCCTTTCTCTCTGTCGGGTAGGCAACTGCTCTGTCAACTAACATATTCAACTCCATTATCCTGTAACGTAACTGACCGGCAAAGTTTATTCCTCTGGCATCACCCTGAATTTGTAAAAAATAAAGGAGTTCGTATGTTATTATCAGCAGGAAGGTAAACAGAATTACCGTAGCTGCAGTAAGAAACTTTTTGGTTAACGAAAGATTACGCATATACAACCCCTATTATTTAATCGTCCATCTTTGTGAAAGCTTTAATAAAAAAATGAATAATTTTCAGGGAGTTAATAGGAATGGATATAAGGGCAAGATCTTAACTGTATTTCTTTATTACTTCGAAGACCTCATTCTGCATCTGTTTTACTCTGTTGATTAGACCTTTTAGATTCTTGTACCCTAACCTGTGTGCAATTATATTTGATATTGTGTCTTCTTTGATGGTATCCTCTTCATTAAGTCTAAGTTCTGTTTCTATTAATCTGTAAGAGCTATATATTTGTGTCAGTTTTATAGCAGACTGCTTATCAATTATCCTGTATCTTGCAAGTCTGTTTATAGCGGTTATAGTATTCTGGACAATTAAGTCAGGTACACGATTGGAGTGAATTATCTGAAGGGCCTGAACAAAAAACTCTATCTCCTCAATTCCGCCGGGGCCAAATTTTATGTCCAGTGCGTCCTTACTTGATAGTTCCTCTACTATCTTTTCTCTCATTAAGCGCACCTCTTCCAGGCTGAAGTCGCTGGCTCGTTGCCTGATAACCTCTCTTACCATCTGGAAAAATCTTAATCTTCCCTCCGATGGCCCTGCCACAGGTCTTGCCCTGAGCAGGGCCTGTACCTCCCACTGCTGTGCATCTTCAATATAATACTTTTTGTAACCTTCAAACGACTTTACAAGCGTTCCTTTAGTTCCATCAGGCCGCAATCTCATATCAATACTATAAGGTGGCCCCTTCTCTGTGTACTTTGTCAACATTGAGATCACCATCTCTGCCTTCTTCACATCATTAGCCTCGGCTACCATCAAGAGGTCGAGATCAGAGCCAAAGGTCATTTCTCTTCCTCCCAGTTTACCCATACCCACCACCACTATCTCTTTACTTCCTTCGAGGGCCTGCAGACAGCAATTTATCTCTGCCTCAGCAAGATGTGACAGATACCTGAAAAGGTCCCTGGTCTTTAGTATCTCCATTATGTAATAAAGCCCAAGCCTGAATTCTTCAAACCTCTTGAACTCAGCAAGTCTTTTTGATAGTGCATCACCTCTGGTTGAAGATATAAATCTTCCAAGTTGCTTTGACATATAGGAGTAGCTCTTTCGTATTATGCTCTCTTCAAGCAACATATCAAGATAGGCATGATCACTAAGGAATATTCGCATCAGATACGAGCTCCCTGCAAACATTCTTATAAGTCCCTTACAAATATGCATCTGATCCTTCAGCCATTCAAGATAGGCCTCTTTCATGCCAAAAGAACTCAAAAAGGTCTCTAAACCAATTAGCGCTCTATCAGGGGCCAGGCTCCTGAGAGCTTCCTCTATCATTATCGGTACAACATCTCGAGAAAGGCGTCTCAATCTGCCAGTTCTAAAAAGATCCATTCGTTCGCTAATGTTTCTCAGTGATTTAAGTCCTCTTTCCGGATTGTTCACCCCTCTTAATCTCAAAAACTCTTTAATCTCTTCATCTTTCAGCTCACCTTCAACGAGCATTAGTGCCTCGGAATGAATGTCTTCTGGTGTGCCAAGCAGGGTATTGTACATACTTTTAATTTGCATTCGTCTTACTTTAAGATCCGATAGAAAATCTTCTATATTGGTATACCCCATCTTTTGTCCAAGCAGAAACAATTCATCTCTGTCCTTTGGAAGCACATGAAGCTGAAGGTCGTCCTTCATCTGTAGATAATGCTCAAGTCTTCTCAGGTATAGATAGTTTTTATAAATGCTATCAAGCTCATCAGCAGGTACAATTGCCTGACTTTTTAGTGCATCAACCGCAATATCCATTCTATGTGTCTGAAGCCCGGGGTTTTCTTTACAGTATATTAGTTGTAATGTCTGAATAAAGAATTCCGCCTCTCTGATTCCACCATACCCCCTTTTAATATCATCCTTTAAAAATGTAGAATCGATCTTTTTCTTTAAAGACCTGATCTCCTCTATCTCTGAATAATCGATGGTTCTTTGCCAGACAAAGGGCCGTATGATTTCCATAAAGGCCCTGCCCGTGTCTTTATTACCAGCAATTACCCTGGCCCTTATCATTACCATTCGTTCCCATGTCCGTCCCCAGCTTTCGTAATACTGTTTACATGCCTGCAGGCTTATTGCAAGAGGACCACGCTGTCCCTGTGGGCGTAATCTCAAGTCTACCCTGTAAACGATTCCTTCCTCTGTAGTTGTAGACAGAAGTCGGCTCAATATCTCAATCACCTTACAATAAAATTCATGGTTTGTAATACGGTTGATTCTCAAACCATTGGGGGCAATAATACCTTCTGTCTTACCCTCGGCATCATTGTAAACTGCAATAAAATCCACATCTGAACTGTAATTAAGTTCCTCTGCGCCAAGCTTTCCAAGGGCTATAATGGTTATGCTTTTTCCGTCAGAGGGCTCTCCAAAACGCCTTATGCATAGATTTAAAGAATACTCAAGTGCCTTCTGTATTATTGCCTCGGCCATCAGAGAAAGTTCTTTCATGCTCTGTTTAATATCGGAATATCCAAGAATATCTCTTAAAGTAATCCTTAAAAGGGCCTCATTTCTTGCAATTCGTAAGCCCTTCATTAATTCGTTTAGTTCTATCTTTTCTTTAATCTCCGCAGTATTTGCCATAAGTATCTCATGGACATCTTCCATAGTTACAGGTCGTTCAAGTTCTTTAAGACAGGAAGCGAGTTTTTCAGGGTGTCTACCAGAAAATCTGAGCAAGAAATTACTATAAACACCAAGAAGTCCAATCTCTTTCTCAAAGCCCTCAAGTAAAGCCGGTTGTTTTAAACTGGAGAGAAATCTCTCGGCAGTTTCTAAAACTATTTCTGTGTTAATCAGCTCCCTCTGGTTCATTTATCCAACTTTCCTGGTACAAAATTCCTGGAGATAACTAAAAGTCTGTCATGCTTTCCTTTTGATATATAACAGCTATAGCAATCAATCGATGAAGCGTTTCTACCATTTGCATTTGTTCTTTTATTATACTTTAATCAATTGATTTATAATGAGTTATAATGTATGATATAAAAAATACAAATAATTATCGCAAAGGAGGTTTCATTTTATGAAAATGATCTCTGCTATTATCAAGCACTTTAAACTTGATGAGGTCAGAAAGGCCCTGACAGATGCTGGTGTGCAGGGCATGACTGTTATCGATGTAAAGGGTTTCGGGCGTCAGAAAGGTTATGTAGAGGTGTATAGAGGTGTAGAATATGAAGTAAAGTTTCTTCCTAAATTAAAGATAGAAGTGGCAGTGCCAGACGATAAGGCAGAGGAAATAATTAAAATAATTGCTGATGCAGCCAGAACAGGTGAAATTGGTGATGGTAAGATATTCGTTTATAACTTACATGAAGTAGTAAGAATCAGAACTGGAGAAAAGGGTGAAGAGGCTTTGTGATTTTTGGTTTTAGATTTTAGATTTTAGGTCTTGTTTTAGATTTAAAAGAATTATTATGAGCGGGTAGCCCTGGGCTACCCGCTCTTTTTCTATTTACATTAAATATCGTAGTACAGATAGAACTCATAGGGATGAGGTCTGAGCCTGACAGCGTTAACCTCATTTTCCCTCTTGTACTCAATCCAGGTCTGTAGTGCATCCTCTGTAAAGACATTGCCCTTGAGAAGGAACTCATGGTCCTCCTCCAGTGCATCAAGGGCCTCTTCAAGGCTTCCACAGATCTGAGGTATCTTGGCAAGCTCTTCGGGTGGAAGTTCATAAAGGTCCTTATCCATTGCCTCTCCCGGATCGATCTTGTTCTCTATACCATCAAGGCCTGCCATAAGCATAGCAGCAAAGGCAAGATAAGGGTTACAGGATGGATCTGGGAACCTTACCTCGATTCTTTTTGCCTTAGGAGATGGTGAGTACATTGGGATCCTGACAGCCGCAGAACGGTTTCTTGCCGAGTAAGCCAGATTAACCGGGGCCTCAAAGCCAGGGACAAGTCTCTTGTAAGAGTTGGTTGTTGGGTTTGTAATGGCTGCAAGTGCCCTCGCATGCTTTAATATACCACCAATGTAATAAAGAGCTGTCTCACTCAGGCCAGCATATCCATCACCAGCAAATAGAGGCTCACCATCCTTCCATATGCTCTGGTGTGTATGCATACCTGAGCCATTGTCTCCAAAAACAGGTTTTGGCATGAAGGTTGCAGTTTTACCATGAGCCCTTGCAACATTTTTGACAATATATTTAAATAGCATGAGGTTGTCAGCCTGTTTCACAAGTGGTGCATAACGCATATCTATCTCACCCTGCCCTGCTGTGGCAACCTCGTGATGCTGAGCCTCAACATGGATTCCACACTTTTTCATTATATTTACCATCTCCGTTCTTATATCCTCGAGGCTGTCTGTAGGCGGTACAGGGAAGTACCCCTCCTTATGACGAGGCTTATAACCAAGGTTTGGATTTTCCTCTTTACCAGAGTTCCAGATACCCTCTACCGAATCAACAAAATAGAAACCGCTATGAGCATTCTGGTCGTAACGGATATCATCAAAGATGAAGAACTCAGCCTCAGGACCGAAATAGGCTGTATCACCAATACCTGTTGATTTCAGATACTGAACTGCCTTCTGGGCAATGTATCTTGGGTCCCTTGAGTAGGGCTCTTTTGTAATAGGATCTACAATGTTACATATAAGGCTGAGGGTTGGGTACTTTCTAAAGGGATCTATTATTGCAGTCTCAGGGTCTGGAATAATCAGCATATCAGAGGCATTAATTGCCTGCCAGCCCCTTATAGAAGATCCATCGAAACCAACACCCTCTTCAAATGTCTCCTCCTTTAGCTCGTCAATAGGGATTGAAAAATGCTGCCAGATGCCAGGAAAGTCAATAAATTTAAAATCCACCATCACCACATCATTTTCCTGAGCAAATGTTAAAACATCCTTGGGTGTCATCTTTTACCTCCTTTAAAAAAAATTAAATTGTTCGGCAAACCATTGCCGTTAAATTACCCTATTGGAAATACTTTTGTCAAGAGAAAAATTTACTATAAAATCCCATTGCCCTTTTCAGGTATTCATCAAATATTTTTTTAGTATGGCTTACCATTTGTTCACGGTTTTTATCATCTTTGAACCACTCGTTTATTATTTCCGGGGTAACCTCAATATGAAACTGAAGGGCATAGGACTTTCCGTACCTGAAGGCTTGATTTGAATAAGCCTCTGAGGAAGCCACTCTTACAGCCCCATCTGGCAAAACAAAGGTGTCTCCATGCCACTGAAAAACCTCTGCTTTTTTTGTATTACCAATCTCGAGTTCTTTGATAGCAGAGTCTTTTAATCCCTCCTCCGTTAGGTCCACCTCATACCATCCAATCTCCTTCGTATCTCCAGCATAAACCCTTGCACCAAGTACATGGGCGAGCATCTGGGCTCCAAGACATATTCCGAGAACAGCCTTTTCCTTTTTAATAAAATCCTCAATAAGCTTGGCTTCATCCTTCAGATAACTGTATCTATCCATCTCGTAAACGGCCATTGGACCACCCATGACAATAAGGTGCGTAAACTCGGCTGAAGATCGAACAAGCTCTCCCTTTGAGAAGTCTCTGATCACATATTCTATTTGGTTGTTCTTGAGAAAATCCTCAATAGTTCCGGGCCCCTCGATTGGAATATTCTTGATAATCAGCACTTTCATTTCTTTACCCCCTGTTTATTTAATAAAAAAATAGCCTCTGGAAAAGAACCAGAGGCCTTCTTTAACTGATATTACTTAATAAATGATTTAGGAAATTAAAGGAAGTATCCCTCTTCTCCATGTTCTGCAAGATCGACACCTCTAATCTCTGCGTCTTCATCAATCCTTAACCCCACGGTCCAGTCAATTACTTTCAGGATTATAACACTTACTACCAGTGAATATAAAGCAGCCACAGCTGCACCTATAATCTGTGTTATCATCTGTTTGGCATTTCCATAAAGTATACCGTTGGCACCACCAGAATTAATGGCTGTTGTTGCAAATAACCCTACACTCAATGTACCGAGAACACCTCCTATTCCATGTACTCCAAAGGCATCCAGAGAATCATCATAGCCAAAAACACCTTTTGCTTTAAGTCCAAGAAAACAAATTGCACCGGCTGCAAGACCAATTATAAGTGCCGACATGGGTGTTACGAATCCCGCTGCAGGAGTAATCGTTGCAAGCCCGGCAATACATCCAGTAGCAGCACCAAACATGGTTGGCTTGCCGTATTTCATCCATTCAATGAATATCCAGATAAGAGTAGCAGTAGCAGCAGCTATATGTGTATTAACCAGAGCCACAGTTGCAAGTGCACCAGAAGAAAGAGCACTACCGGCATTAAAACCAAACCATCCAAACCAGAGCAACCCGGCACCGAGTACAGTCATTGGCAGGTTATGAGGTGTCATGGGCTCCTGTGGATATCCCTTTCTTTTACCAATTATTATTGCTGCTGCAAGAGCAGAGACTCCAGCCGTTGCATGTACAACGATTCCCCCTGCAAAATCAAGCACTCCAAGCTTGCTCATCCAGCCACCACCCCATATCCAGTGGGCAACAGGGTCATAAACAAAGGTTGACCAAAGTAGTATAAACAGCAGATAAGCCGAAAACTTCATCCTTTCGGCAAAGGCACCACTTATGAGAGCAGGGGTAATAATTGCAAACATGGCCTGATAAATCATAAATGCAAGATGCGGTACTGTAGGAGCATAATCAGAGGGTTCTATACCAACACCATTAAGGGCAAACCATTTAAGAGAACCAATAAAGCCATTAATATCAGGCCCAAACGACAGGCTATAGCCTATCAATACCCACTGAAGGGTGATTACAGCAAGGGCAATAAAGCTATGCATAATGGTACCAAGGACATTTTTTCGCCTTACCATTCCCCCATAAAAAAGTGCAAGTCCGGGTGTCATAAGCATAACAAGGGCAGCCGAAACAAGCAGCCAGGTAGTATCACCTGTGTCAATCTTTCCATTTCCAGCATAGGCATGTACTGGTAGGGTTAATAAAAAAATAATAGAAAGAAAATAGATACACCTTCTGATTCTTTCAAACATCT
Organism: Nitrospirota bacterium; assembly: GCA_013151495.1. Classification (GTDB taxonomy): domain Bacteria; phylum Nitrospirota; class Thermodesulfovibrionia; order Thermodesulfovibrionales; family JdFR-85; genus JAADIE01. The sequence goes on from JAADIE010000076.1 coordinate 7,437, forward strand.
TTGACCTCCTCACTGTATTAAAAATCTCAAACCTCATCTCAAATCTAAAATCTAAAATCTTAAATCTTAAATCTGAAATCTCAAGTCACAAAGCCTCTTTCCCTCTTCTTCCTGTCCTTATCCTTACCACATCCTCTAAACCATACACAAAAATCTTCCCATCGCCTATCTCTCCTGTTCGGGCTCCCTTGATTATCGCTTCTATCACTTCCTCCACCTTCTCCTCAGGAACTGCTACCTCTACCTTTACCTTCGGTAAAAACTGAACCTCGTACTGTACTCCTCGATATACCTCAAGCTGTCCCTTCTGTCGGCCAAACCCCTTCACATCAACTATGGTCATCCCCTGGATCCCTATGTCCAGCAAAGCCTTCCTTACTTCATCGAGCCGGTAATGTTTTATAACTGCCGAAACCATCTTCATCTCAGTATCCTCCTTCTTAATAGGCAATCTCTTGCCGATTGCCGTACATTATACATTCCCTCTACAAAATTGTCAATACAAAATTGTACAAACCATACATTATTGTCGCTTTACCTGCTAACAATACTTAATTTAAAAGGACTTTCATACTGGCATGCTTTTTGTTTTATTCTTTGCACAACAGTTAACACATTAAGGGCTTATAAAAAATTTTATGAGAGGAGGTGAAACATAGGAGAAGTATTAACAACTAAGTCTGGATCTGTTTTTAACATTTTTTATGAAAAAACTAAAAACTAAATGGAGGTTAAAAAGATGTTTAAAAAAATATGGGTAATGGTTATCAGTGCTTTTCTTTTAGTTAGTACAATGGTGGTCAGGGTATCTGCAGAAGAGGCAAAAGTCAGTGGTAGTGCATCTGTTAGTGTTATGAGTAACTATGTCTGGCGTGGACAGAAGCTAAGTAACTCTTATGTAATTCAGCCCTCGGTAGGTATTACCTATAACAATCTGGGCTTCAATATGTGGTCTAACCTGGATTCTGATTTTAACGACGATGCTGAAATTACAGAAACAGACCTGACGGTTGATTACAGCTTCAATATCGACAACTTTGGTTTCGACCTCGGTTACATCTACTATGGTCTGGAAGGTGTTAATGATACGCAGGAAATCTTTCTGAGTATTGCTTACGATATGTTCCTGAACCCTACATTAACAATCTACTACGACTTTGATGAAGGTGATGGTGCTTTCATTGTGGCAGCAATTAGTGAGTCCTTACCAGTGATTAACGATTTAACGCTCGACCTCAGCGCATCTGTGAGCTATAACATGAACAATAAAATAATGGGTTTTGACAGCAGTGGTGATGATTTCAGCAACTTTTACAATGGCGAGATAACAGCCTCTATGAGTATTCCTGTTACCGATTCTATCAGCATTGATCCCATGCTGTCATACTCTTTCCCATTAAGTAACGATGCGGAAGATGCACTCCAGGCAATCAGTAACGATGGAGACGACGATATAATTTACGGTGGCTTTACCGTAAATATAGGTTTCTAACTACCTATTACTTAAACAATATCTCTGTTTAAAAAACCTGAATAAGGTTAACAGGGATAGTTTGTGCAAAAACGGAAGGAGGATTAACAATGAAAACTTCAAGGAAAGGCAGATTGACAAGGCTATTAGTTCCAACAATTGTTTTGGGGTTGGTGTCCAGTGTGGCCCTCGCTGAAGGTAATCCGGAAAAAACCCTGTCAGCTGCAGATGTGCAGAAACACGCAGATTTTGTCTGGACTCTCGTGGCAGCCTTCCTGGTCTTCTTTATGCAGGCTGGTTTTGCTATGGTGGAGGCCGGCTTTACGAGGGCTAAAAATGCAGTAAATATTATCATGAAAAACCTTATGGATATGTCTATGGGTGCAATTGCCTTCTGGGCTGTTGGGTTTGCCATCATGTTTGGTGCCACAAAAACAGGCTGGTTTGGAACAACTGGTTTCTTTCTCAGTGATTTTGCAAAGGATGGCGATCCATGGACACTTGCTTTCTGGATGTTTCAGGTAGTCTTTTGTGCTACAGCTGCAACAATAGTTTCTGGAGCGATGGCTGAAAGAACCAAGTTTGTAGCCTACCTGGCATACTCAGCAGTAATCAGTGCAATTATTTATCCTGTATTTGGTTCGTGGGCATGGGGAAGTCTCTATAAAGGCTCTGGCTGGCTTGAGGGATTAGGTTTTATCGACTTTGCTGGTTCAACAGTTGTCCATTCGGTTGGTGGCTGGGCAGCTCTGGCTGGAGCACTTGTAATAGGGCCAAGGATCGGCAAGTATGTTGATGGAAAGGCAAGGGCAATTCCCGGACATAACATTACACTTGCAGCCTTAGGTGTGTTCATCCTCTGGTTTGGGTGGTATGGCTTTAATCCAGGCAGTACCACGGCAGCATCTACTGACATAGCTCTGATAGCTGTAAATACTACCCTGGCTGCAGCTTCAGGTGCAATAGGTGCCATGATAATGTCCTGGATTATGTTCAAGAAGCCGGACGCTTCAATGACACTAAACGGTGTACTCGCAGGTCTGGTTGGAATTACTGCTGGATGTGCTAATGTGTTACCGCTAAGCTCTGTTATTATTGGTTTTATTGCTGGAGTAATTGTTGTACTTTCGGTTGTTTTTATAGATCAGGTGCTCAAAATTGACGATCCTGTTGGTGCAATCTCTGTGCATGGTGTTTGTGGTGCCTGGGGAACTCTCGCAGCAGGTCTTTTTAACAGCTCCGGTGTTACCCTGAAAATCATAACTGTTCAGTTAATAGGAATAGCTGCATGTTTCATCTGGGTCTTCCCTACAGCATATATTCTGTTCAGGGTTATCAAAGCTACAATTGGCCTGAGAATTAGTAAAGAGGAAGAACTGGAAGGGCTTGATATTGGTGAACACGGTATTGAGGCCTATCCTGACTTCCAGGTACATCCTGAAGCAGGAAGTGTAAAGACATAAAGGAAGGAGGAAACCATGAAAAAGATAGAGGCCATTATAAAACCCTTTAAGCTCGATGAAGTAAAAACTGCCCTGACCGAACTGGGCATTCAGGGCATGACGGTTTCAGAAGTAAAGGGCTTTGGTCGGCAACGAGGCCAGAAGGAGGTATACAGAGGTGCTGAATATGAAGTACAGTTTCTTCCAAAAGTAAAAATAGAAGTGGTTGTCCCTGAGGACATGAAAGATCAGGTGGTAGAAAAAATTATAGCAACAGCCAATACCAACACTATAGGTGACGGAAAGATCTTTGTCAGTACCGTTGAAGAGGCTTACAGGATCAGAACAGGTGAGCAGGGAAGGGATGCCCTTAATTAGCCCTACCCTCCTTCCAGAAAGGGGCTACCACTGCTGGTAGCCCCTTTTTCTTTTCTACTTCAATGATTTTATAAACTCCTCAACAGGCGTTGCAGCCATACTTAACATCTGTACAGTTCCTCTTGAACCAATCTCTACAGACATCCTGGCCACTGTTTCATTGTCGGGAGCCTCTACTATGTTAACGAAATCATACGGACCAAGCACTGCATATTGAGCCTTAACTTTAACGCCCATAGCCTCGAGTTCCTTGTTGACCTCGAAAATACGCTCAGGATTGTTTTTTAAAGTCTTTCTGCCCTCGTCAGTCAGGGTACTTAGAATCACATAATAACCCATCTTACCCTCCTTTCAAAAGATTTTATGAATAAAGAGCCTGTACTTAAATTATAAATTATATTTTGTTATCTGTCATCAGTTTATTATTTTCTTTTCAAATCAGCAGAAATGTTTTAAAATATATAATCAAGTTCAAATTTGTTATGTTTTAAAAGGAGGAGCAATATGAAGAAGACAATTGAGAATCTTGCAAAGGCTTTTATTGGAGAAAAAAGTCAGGCAAGAAATCGTTATACTTTTTATGCAAAGATAGCCCAGAAAGAGGGTTATGATCAGATAGCAGAAATTTTTCTTATAACAGCAGACAATGAAAGAGAGCATGCCAAGTGGCTGCTGAGACTAATAAATGAGCTAAAGAAAAAGAGCAATGAAGATCTTGAAGAGATTACCGTTGAGGCTGCAGCTCCAACTACACTTGGTAATACTGTAGAAAATCTAAAAGCAGCCATAGCTGGAGAAAACTACGAAAATACAACCATGTATCCTGACTTTGCTAAGATTGCCGAAGAGGAGGGTTTCCCTGAAATAGCAGCCAGGCTAAGAGCTATTTCAAAGGCCGAAGAGCACCACGAAGAGCGTTTTCGCAAGTTGTTAACTCAGGTAGAAGGTGGCACAGTGTTCAAGAAAGACAAAAAAGTTCAATGGGTTTGCAGAAAATGTGGTTATGTACACGAAGGGGAAACACCACCAAATGAATGTCCCTCTTGTAACCATAGCTCCAATTATTTCCAGCTTAAATGTGAAGAGTATTAATGGTTTGCTATTTTAAAGGGATTAATGCTAAATTACACACTTAATTAGCCTAAAGCCATTTCAACTTATTCAAGTAGGAGGTCTTAATGGGCTTATTAAATAAAATAGTGTCCTTTCTCTCAAAGGATGAGGAGGATGAAATACCAAAGCTTGGAAGAAATGATCCATGCTGGTGTGGTAGTGGCAAAAAGTATAAACGATGTCATCTTGAGTCAGACGAAAAAAAGAGGTCACAGAGAAGGGCATCCACCTGTAAAACCAACTGAAGCCTTTCTTAAACAGGTGAGGTCACCTGCATGGGAGAAAAAATAATCTTTCAACCCCTGACATTATGGGACAGGATATCTGTTGTTTTCTATAGAACGGGCATCACTGTTTTCAGTGCAATCTTGATTTATATGGGTATTTATACCGTTTTACACTGGCCTGGTATTTCCTGGCGTGAAGTGTCAGCAATTACCAAAGTCAAAAACCTGAATGTTCTTTTGTACCTTCTGTACTTTTCGGTAGGGCTTAGCGTTTTTACAATA